>NZ_JAAKMV010000011.1:0-160099 GCF_049170575.1 Aeromonas sp. 604282
GAACTCAGAAGTGAAACGCGGTAGCGCCGATGGTAGTGTGGCATTCGCCATGCGAGAGTAGGACACTGCCAGGCACCCAATACAAGAAACCCCGCTCATCGAGCGGGGTTTTTTATTGCCTGCAATTCAGCAAATAGCCTGATAATTGACCGTTCATTCTCTCTTCTCCGCCGTTTCTCTGTTTTCCCTCCCCGATTTTCTCCGGTTATGCCATCGCCGCTGGCTCTGGTTGCCGTTATAATGGCCGCCCTCAAGCAAGGTGGTGGTATGAAAGCGGAATATCTACAGCGATTCGGGGGCATTGCCCGTCTTTATGGTCAGAACGCCTTGCGTTCCTTTAGCCAGGCCAAGGTCTGTGTGGTGGGGATCGGCGGCGTAGGCTCCTGGGTGGCCGAGGCGCTGGCCCGTGCCGGTATCAACCAGATCACCCTGATCGACATGGACGATATCTGCATCACCAACACCAATCGCCAGATCCACGCCATGCAGGGGACTGTTGGTCGCCTCAAAACCGAGGTGATGGCTGAGCGCATTCGCGGCATCAATCCGGATTGCGAAGTGATCGAGGTGGACGATTTCGTCACCGCCGACAACCTGGCCGAGCATATCAAGCGAGAGTTTGACTATGTGGTGGACGCCATCGATTCGGTCAAGGCCAAGGTGGCGCTGATTGCCTTCTGCAAGCGTAACAAGATCCCGGTGATTGTGGCGGGTGGTGCTGGCGGGCAGATGGATCCGACCCAGATCACTGTGGCCGATCTGGCCAAGACTATTCAAGACCCGTTGGCGGCCAAGGTGCGTTCCGATCTGCGCCGATTGCACAACTTCAGCAAGAATCCGGCGCGCAAATTCGGGGTGGAGTGTGTCTTCTCAACCGAGCAGCTGAGCTATCCGGATGGCAATGGTGGCACTTGCCAGGCCAAGGCAGCCAGCGATGGCACTATGAAGATGGATTGCGCCTCCGGTTTTGGCGCCGTGACGCCGGTGACGGCAACCTTTGGGCTGGTTGCCGCGTCCCGGGTATTGAAGAAGATTGCCGAGCGGGGCGCCCGCGCCGAGAAAGAGGCAGGGAATGAAAACGCCGGGTCGATTGGCGAAGCCTAATCGACCACTGAACAAGGCGGGTTAGACTGCCTGCTCCCGGATCGCCAGCACGATCGCTCTGAGCCCGTTACCTCGTGACGGGCTCAAGTGTTTCTCAAGTCCCAGTTCGGTGAAATACCCTTCCATATCAAATGCCTGGATCGCCGCAGACGATTGGTGGTTGAGTGCCGCCAGCACGATGACGATGAGGCCACGCACGATGCGAGCATCGGAATCACAGGCAAAGTGCCAGCAGCCATCCTCGCTTTGTTCTCCCTTCAGCCAAGCCTGGCTTTCACACCCCTTGAGGCGGAACTCCTCCTGCTGCCATTCGCCGGGTAGCGCTGGCAGCTGCTTGCCGAGCTGGATGATGAGCCGATACTGGTTCTCCCAGCCGTGGGCGGCGGCAAACTGCTGGCGGATGGTGTCGGCGTTGGGCTCAAGGCCAATCTGGGTATAGCTTGCGAGGTCACTCATTCGGTTGTCTGCCTTAGAAGAAGTCACTGAGTTTGTGCAGAGCGGCCAGCAGGGCGTCGATATCATCCCGATTGTTGTAGCAGGCCAAGGAGGCGCGCAGGGTACCGCCGATCCCGAGCGATTCCATCAGCGGCATGGCGCAGTGATGGCCGACTCGCAGGGCGATCCCCTGCATATCGAGCAGGGTGGCGGCATCTTGCGGGTGGATATCCTCCAGCAGGAACGAGACCGCACCGGCGCGCTGGTCGGGTTCGCCGATTAGGCGCAGCCCCGGCACCTGTTGCAGGCCTGCGACCAGATAGTTGGTCAGCGCCTCTTCATGCTTGGCTAATGAGCTCCGGTCTTGCGCCATCACAAAGTCGATGGCGGTGGCGAGGCCGATAGCGCCAGCGATATGGGGAGTGCCCGCCTCGAACTTGAAGGGCAGGGTATTGAATGTGGTGCCGCTGAAACTGACCCGATCGATCATCTCGCCACCGGCTTGCCAGGGTGGCATCCGCTCCAGTAGCTCGGTGCGGCCCCACAACACACCGATGCCGGTCGGGCCATAGAGCTTGTGGCCGGAGAAGGCGTAGAAGTCGCAACCGATGGCTTGCACATCCACCTCGAGATGAGCCGCCGCCTGGGCGCCGTCGATCAGGGTAAGAGCGCCGACTGCCTTGGCCGCTGCCACCATCTCTTTGACTGGATTGACGGTACCGAGGGCATTGGATACGTGGGCCACGCTCACCAGCCGGGTGCGTGGCCCCAGCATGGCGTGATAGGCGGCCAGATCGAGATCGCCCCGCTCATCGAGGGGGATAACCCGGATGACTGCGCCGGTGCCCTGGGCGACCAGCTGCCACGGGACTATGTTGGCGTGGTGCTCCAGGGTGCTGAGGATGATTTCATCCCCCGCCTTGAGCTCGCTCATCCCCCAGCTCTGGGCAACCAAGTTGATCGCTTCCGTGGTGCCGCGGGTCCAGATCACCTCGCGAGAGTAAGGCGCATTGATAAAGCGGGCGACCGTTTCGCGGGCGGCCTCGAAGGCGCGGGTTGCGCGACCACTCAGAGCGTGGGCGGCGCGGTGCACGTTGGCGTTGTCGGCCCCATAGTAGTGAGCGATGGCATCCAGTACCGCTTGCGGCTTCTGGGTGGTGGCGGCGTTATCCAGATAGACCAGAGGGTGGCTGTTTACCACCTGCGCCAAGGCCGGAAACTGGCTGCGCAGTTGGTCGTGCTGTTGCTGATTCATGCTCCCCCTCATCATCCGGAAAAAGTCATCATCTCGAAAGGTCGGCCATGATCCTGAAAATAGCGCCCGAAAACAAGGCGCGATAAGCCGGAATGGCGGTTGCCTGCCATGCAGCAGGTACGGCTCGTCGGGTGATTTCTGGTACAATGCCGCCCCTCATCATAAGCCAAGAGATCCGGCCCATGAAGCTCAACCCCAATCAGAACGAAGCGGTCAAGTATGTTTCCGGCCCTTGCCTGGTGCTGGCGGGTGCCGGATCGGGCAAGACCCGCGTCATCACCAACAAGATTGCCTATCTGGTGCAACAGTGTGGTTACAACGCGCGCAACATCGCCGCAGTTACCTTTACCAACAAGGCGGCACGGGAGATGAAGGAGCGGGTTGGCCAGACTTTGGGCCGCAAGGAAGCGCGGGGGCTGATGGTCTCCACCTTTCATACTCTGGGGCTCGAGATCATCCGCCGGGAGCACAAGAGCCTGAATCTCAAGGCGAACTTCTCCCTGTTCGACGACACCGATCAGCTGGCGCTGCTGAAAGAATTGACTGAAGACGAGCTAGACAACGACAAGGACAAGCTCTCGGCCCTCATTACCCAGATCTCCAACTGGAAGAACGACCTTATTCTGCCTGCCCGCGCGATGCGTATTGCTCGCGGGCCGGACGAGGTGTTGATGGCTCAGCTCTATGAGCGTTATCACCGCCAGATGGTGGCCTATAACGCGCTGGATTTTGACGACCTCATCGTGATGCCGACCCTGCTGCTCAAGAGCAATCAGGAGGTGCGCGAGCGCTGGCAGAACAAGATCCGCTATCTGCTGGTCGATGAATACCAGGACACCAATACCAGCCAGTACGAGCTGGTGAAGCAGATCGTCGGCGAGCGGGCCCGTTTTACCGTGGTGGGGGACGACGACCAGTCCATCTACTCGTGGCGCGGTGCCAAGCCGCAGAATCTGGTGCTGCTGAGCGAGGATTTCCCCAGTCTCAAGCTGATCAAGCTGGAGCAGAACTACCGCTCCAAGCGGCGTATCCTCAAGTGCGCCAACATCCTGATCGCCAACAACCCGCACGTCTATGACAAGGCGCTCTTCTCCGAGCTTGATGAGGGGGTGAAGCTCAAGGTGCTGTTCGCCAAGAACGAGGAGCACGAAGCGGAGCGGATCGCCGCCGAGATGATGGGCCACAAGTTTATGAACCGCACCCGGTTCAAGGATTACGCCATCCTCTATCGGGGCAACCATCAGTCGCGCATCTTCGAGAAGGCGTTGATGACCAACCGGATTCCTTATCGCATCTCCGGCGGCACCTCGTTCTTCTCCCGCACCGAGATCAAGGACATCATGGCCTACCTCAAGCTGCTGGTGAATCCGGATGAGGACACCGCCTTCCTGCGGGTGGTCAACCTGCCGCGTCGCGAGATCGGCCCCACCACCCTCGAAAAGCTTGGCCAATACGCCAACCAGCGCGGTAAGAGTCTGTTTGCTGCCAGCTTCGAGCTGGGGCTCGAGCAGCACCTCTCCGGGCGGGGCCTCACTGCATTACAGGCCTTTACCAACTGGCTGGTTCGCCTTGGCGATCAAGCGCTGCGCGGCAATCCGGTGGAGGCGGTGCGGGACATGATCAAGGAGATCCACTACGAAGAGTGGCTATACGAGACCTCCCCCAGCCCGAAAGCGGCCGAAATGCGGATGCAGAACGTCTCCACCCTCTATCGCTGGATCACCGAGATGCTGGAAGGGGATGAGCTGGAGGAGTCGATGACGCTGGCTCAGGTGGTCACTCGACTCACCCTGCGCGATATGATGGAGCGCAATGAGGGGGAAGACGATGCCGATCAGGTGCAGTTGATGACCTTGCATGCCTCCAAGGGGCTGGAGTTCCCCTATGTCTACATGGTGGGGATGGAGGAGGGTTTGTTGCCTCACCAGACCAGTATCGACGAGGATAACGTGGAGGAGGAGCGGCGTCTCGCCTACGTGGGTATCACTCGTGCTCAGACCGAGCTTACCTTCACCCTCTGCAAGGAGCGACGCCAGTTTGGCGAGTCGGTACGGCCAGAGCCGAGCCGCTTCCTGCTGGAGCTGCCGCAGGACGATCTGGAGTGGGAAAACCAGAGGAAGGTGACTGCCGAGGAGCGCCAGCAGAAGGGGCAGGTCGGTGTTGCCAACCTGCGGGCGCTGTTCAAGAAGGATTAACGTTAAGGATTGGCCGGGGTAAGCAGCGGCACTATGTCTGCTCCCGGCATCGGGGGAGAGATATAGCGCCCTTGCCCCATCCGGCAGCCAATATCGATTAGCTTCTGCAACTGCTGCTGGTTCTCGATCCCCTCGACTACAAGGGTGTAATCGAGATCCTGACAGATATCCCGCATGGCGCGGATCAGAGCCAAATCTTTGGGCGATTGCAGCATCCGCTGGGTAAAGCTGTCATCCACCTTGATGTAATCTACCGGGAAGTGGAACAGGGCGTTGAGGGAGGAGAAGCCGGTACCAAAGTCGTCCAGGCTGATCTGAATGCCCTTGGCACGCAGTTCATGCAGGGAGGCTAGCGCATCGGAATCCTGGCGTGATAGCTCCCGTTCATTGAATTCAAAGATCAGATAGCCAGGTGCTATCCCTTCCTCATCGATAATGTCCACCAACCGCATGATGTGTTCATGGTTGACCAGATGTTTGCCGGAGAGGTTGATGGCGACCTTGAACTTGCTCTGGCCCGAGATTGGCAGCCACACTTTCAGTTGCTGGCAGGTGTGGCGCAGGATCTGATAATCCAGCTCCAGAATAAGGCCACACTGTTCCGCCAGCGGAATAAAGTCGAATGCATCCTTGAGAATGCCCTCTTCGGTCAGCCAGCGCGCCATTACCTCCAGCCCGGTCAGACGGCTATCCTGTAGCCTGATAACTGGCTGGTAGTAGGGGACGATGCGTCCTTCCCGCAGAGCCCGAGCCAGCATCTCTTCCGGCGAGTTCCAGTTTTGATGAACACAATCCTCTGAATAGCTGACGATGCGGCTACGGCCATTACGTTTGGCCTGGTACATGGCCAGATCGGCCTGATGGAGCAACTGGCTGATATCCGATGTCTGTTCGGACACACTCGATACCCCCAGGCTGACGGTAATACTCAGCTCATTGCCGAGCAGCCGGAACGGATAGGAGAGACGGCTGATGATACGGTTGAGCACCGGGCTGATGTCATCTTCATGTTTGCTGCTATCAAGATAAATGACGAACTCGTCGCCCCCCAATCTGGCCACCATATCGTTTTGCCGGATGCAGGTCTGCAGGCGGCGGCTCACCTCTTTGAGCAGTTGATCGCCGGCACTGTGGCCCAGGGTGTCATTAATCTGCTTGAAGTGATCCACATCGATGAAGATCACTGCAAATCCCGGCGACTTGTAGCGGTTGTAGTGGGTCATGGCTTGATTAAGGTGGTTCATCAGCAGTGCCCGATTCGGTAGCTGGGTCAACGGATCATGCAGGGCATCAAATTGCAGCCTGCGCTCCAGCTCCTGATGCTGCTTGAGCTGCTTTTGCAGCCGAAGATTGGTCTGGCGTAGTTGCTGCAAGCGCTGGTTGATGGAGTCTTCACTATTGATGTCGTTGAGCTGCTGGCGGATCCGCCTCAGCTCCAGCAGCAGGGTCAGCTGACCACGCAGGAAGTCGAGAAAGAGCTTGTCGTCTGTCTCCAGCGGTTGCGCTGTGCTGATGATGAAGTGGGCGAAGTACTGTTGTTGCAGCCGTAGCGGCATGCTGTACCAGTCTATCGCCTCTCTGTTCACCTCGATATTGCTGGTGCTGTGGCACAAACTGCTGATGAATTCATCGCTTTGGCGAGGATGTACTGGATAGGTCTTCTCAAGAGCATGGCTGTGGACCCTGACTAGCAGCATATCCTCGATGGCAAGCATCTGGCGCAGCACAGCCTCCAGCTGGGAGAAGAGCGCCTGACCGGGCAAGGTGTTGGCGAGCCGCATGATGCGGCTGATGCTTTCAATTTTCTTTTTCCAGTTCGGGTCTTTGCGGATCAGGGGTGAAGGCAACTCGGTGAGATGGGAGCCCGCCTGGGTTTCGGTCAGCCGCTTGGAGAGACACTCCAGTAGCAGGCGCAGGGTCGGCAGGTCGGCTGGGGTACCGCGCGCCAGCAGCCACTGTATCTGACCATGCTCGATGGGGAAGACGCACCAACCTTCGGCTTCGTCCAACTGGGTGAGCTGATCGGTGATGCGGGACTGCTCCCGGCCCAGCTGTTGCTTGAAGATATCACTGACTTTGTAGGCGTAAAGCCAGTTAAGGCCGGTATCGGAGAGTCCCAGCATGCCGAAGTGTTGCAGCGGGCAGAGTTGGTCAATCTGCTGGATCAGGGCGTCGTAATCGTCAGACGTGGCGGTTTGTGGCGCCGGGAAGTCCATAATGGCAGAAACCAACGCCAACAGAGGAGTTGAGTAGTGGGGTTCGATTAATTGGGACGACATGTGCAACTCCCGATATGTCTACCTTACAAGAGTAGTCGGAAGCCGATAGATTGAAAGGGCCGCAATTGCGGCCCTTTCAAACACTTACAGCTTGTCGATCATGTAGTGGATGGCGTTTTCAATCTCTTCATCACTACAGTTTGCACAAGTGCCGCGTGGAGGCATCATGCCGGACTTGCCGGTAAAGCCTTCAATGGCATGTTTCTTGAGAGTATCAATACCCTGGGCGATACGAGGCTCCCAGGCGGCCTTGTCACCCCGTTTGGGGGCACCAGCGGCACCGGTGTCGTGACAGGCAAAGCAGGCACCCTTGAACACCGTCTCGCCATCGCGTGGGCCGGAAGAGGCGGTTGCCGCAGGAGCCGCACTCGCGCCGGCGATACCTTCCAGATCCTTGGCGGTATAGACCTGACCGATCGGTTTTATCCGCTCGGCAATGGCTTCCGGTGACATCTCATCGGCAGCAAGTACTGCCCCAGACAAGCTGGCGGCCGTCATCCCGACAGCCAGCAAATAGCTCAGTTTTTTCAACACGCTCATATACTCCCAGCAGTCTTTTATTATCCATGTAAACGACGGGATTATAACCGAATAGTTACAGCCATTTAAACGCTTGTGTGTGAAGTGTTAAACACTCTGCGTGCAAAGTTTCTCCTTAATCAGGTCCGTTCAATCGTTGCTGATAAAAAGAAACCCGGCGGATGCCGGGTTTCTTGCATATATGGGCTGAAAGTCGTTATTTGTCCCAGCTGAGGATCACCTTGCCGGAGTGGCCGGAGCGCATCGCATCGAACCCCTGCTGGAATTCGTCGATGTGGAATCTGTGGGTGATGATGGGGGAGAGATCCAGCCCGGACTGGATCAGACTGGCCATTTTGTACCAGGTTTCGAACATCTCTCGGCCATAGATCCCTTTGATAAACAGCCCCTTGAAGATCACCTTGTTCCAGTCGATGGCCATGGTGGAGGGGGGAATGCCGAGCATGGCGATCTTGCCGCCGTGGTTCATCTTGTCGAGCATCTCCTGGAAGGCGCTCGGGACGCCGGACATCTCCAGCCCCACATCGAACCCTTCGGTCATGCCCAGCTCGCTCATCACGTCTGCCAGCTTCTCCTTGGCCACGTTGACCGCGCGGGTGGCGCCCATCTTGCGGGCCAGCTCCAGCCGGTATTCGTTGACGTCGGTGATCACCACGTGGCGCGCACCCACATGGCGGCAGACGGCGGCGGCCATGATGCCGATAGGGCCCGCCCCGGTGATGAGCACATCTTCACCCACCAGATCGAAGGAGAGGGCGGTGTGCACCGCATTGCCGAACGGGTCGAAGATGGCGGCCAGCTCGTCCGGGATATTGTCCGGCAGCTTGAAGGCATTGAACGCGGGGATCACCAGATATTCGGCAAAGGCACCCGGGCGATTGACACCAACACCAATGGTGTTACGGCACAGGTGAGTCCGCCCGGCGCGGCAGTTGCGGCAGTGGCCACAGGTGATGTGACCTTCACCGGAGACCCGATCGCCGATGGCGAAGCCTCGCACCTCCTGACCGATGGCGACCACTTCGCCGACATATTCGTGGCCGACCACCATGGGTACCGGAATGGTCTTCTGGGACCACTCGTCCCAGTTGTAGATATGGATATCGGTGCCGCAGATAGCGGTTTTGCGGATCTTGATCAGCAGGTCGTTGTGGCCGAGCTCGGGAGCCGGCACATCCGTCATCCAGATGCCGACCTCTTTGTGCAGTTTGGAGAGTGCTTTCATGGCTGTTCCTTCAATATGAATGCAGAAAAAAGGGGCTGCAGCCCCTTGATTCAAATCAGATAACGCCGAGTTCACGGCCGATGCGGATAAAGGCGTCGATCGCCTTGTCCAGTTGCTCGCGGGTATGGGCGGCAGACATCTGGGTGCGAATGCGCGCCTGACCCTTGGGCACGACCGGGAAGGAGAAGCCCACCACATAGATGCCGGCTGCCAGCATGCGGCTTGCCATTTCGGAGGCCAGTTTGGCATCCCCCAGCATCACCGGAATGATGGCGTGGTCTGCGCCAGCCAGAGTGAAGCCTGCGGCGCTCATCCGCTCGCGGAAGTAACGGCTGTTCTCTTTCAGACGTGCGCGCAGGTCGTGACCTTCCGCCAGCATGTCGATCACCTTGATGGTGGCGGCAACGATGGAGGGGGCCAGCGAGTTGGAGAAGAGGTAGGGGCGGGAGCGCTGACGCAGCCAGTCGATCACCTCTTTCTTGCCGGAGGTATAGCCGCCGGATGCGCCGCCGAGCGCCTTGCCCAGGGTGCCGGTGATGATGTCGACCCGATCCATCACGCCGCAATATTCGTGGGTGCCGCGACCGTTTTCGCCGATAAAGCCGACGGCGTGGGAGTCATCCACCATCACTAGCGCATCGTATTTGTCGGCCAGATCGCAGATGGATTTGAGGTCGGCGATGACGCCATCCATGGAGAAGACACCGTCGGTGGCGATCAGCTTGAAGCGGGCGCCGTCGGCGTCAGCCTGCTTGAGCTGGGCTTCCAGCTCGGCCATGTCGTTGTTGGCATAGCGATAACGCTTGGCCTTGCACAGCCGCACGCCGTCGATGATGGAGGCGTGGTTGAGGGCATCGGAGATGATGGCATCTTCGGCACCGAACAGGGTCTCGAACAGACCGCCATTGGCATCGAAACAGGAGGAGTAGAGGATGGTGTCTTCGGTGCCGAGGAAGGCAGACATCTTCTGCTCCAGCGCTTTATGCTGGTCCTGGGTGCCGCAGATGAAGCGCACCGAGGCCATGCCGAAGCCGTGGCTGTCGAGTCCCTGATGGGCGGCAGCGATCAGATCCGGGTGGTTGGCCAGCCCAAGATAGTTGTTGGCACAGAAGTTCAGTACCTGCTCACCGCCGACGGCGATGCTGGCCTGTTGGGCGGAGGTGATTATGCGCTCCTGCTTGTACAACCCTTCAGCTTGCACCTGGTTCAGTTGCTCGGTCAGGTGACGATAGAATCCGTTAGACATCCTCGATCCTTATTGGCTATTTCAGCTGCGTATCAACAGAGGGCGACATTTTACTGCAATCTGTTGCGGTAAATTCAAATGATTGTGCTGATATTCAACAAATGTGAAACAGATCTCACACAGCTGGTTGGGCCAGCTGGCGGTAGTGCTGCTCCAGCTGCTGGATCTGTCCGGCTACCTGGGGTTGCACATAGGGGCGCAGCAGGAACAGCACCTTCAACACGCCTTGATAGAGCAGCGGCTTGGTGATGCGGGTGTTGGGGGCCTGGGCAATCTGGAACGGGATCCAGCAGGTCACCACCATCTTGATGGTCTGGCCCAGATCCGGCAGGTCTTCATCGCTGACATCGATAATGCCCCCTTCGCGCAGGCTTCTGAGCAGCGCGACCACGGAAGAACGCATCTGCTCCTGGGCCTTGAGGTACTTCTGTTGCAGCGGTTCGTCACGGCTCAGGATGTCCGGCAGATTGGCGTAGAAGAAGCGGAACTGCCACATCAGATAGAAGATGGCATCCAGATAGCCCATCAGATCTTGCAGGGTGATTTCGCGGTTGCGGGTCGGGACGAAGCTCTCGCTCAGGTGGCGGGCATACTGGTCGAAGATGGAGTGGATGATGTCTTCTTTATTGCGGAAGTGGTAGTAGAGGTTGCCTGGGCTGATGCCCATGTGCGCCGCAATGTGGTTGGTGGTGATGTTGCGTTCACCCTGATCGTTGAACAGCTCGGTCGCGCTGTGAATGATCCTGTCTCTGGTTTTCATCACTCATTCCTCCAACAGGTTCCGCTCGGGGCAGTTTTGAACAAGGTCGAATCCCCGGACGGCCCGTGATAAACTTTTCGGCAATTTCAAATTGGCTCACTATACACAGCTTTAACAAGCAGTCACATGTAGCCATCAACGTACGAGAGGCAAACTCCATGATCGTAGTAACTGGCGGTGCTGGCTTTATCGGCAGCAATCTGGTCAAGCAGCTGAACGCTCAAGGACGGACCGATATCGTGGTCATTGATGACCTGACCGACGGCACCAAGTTCGTCAACCTGGTCGATCTGACCATCGCTGACTACATGGACAAAGACGAGTTTCAGGCGCGCATCGTCTCCGGTGACGAGTTTGAAGAGTGGGACAACGGCATCGAGGTGATATTCCACGAAGGTGCGTGCTCTGCCACCACCGAGTGGAACGGCAAGTTCATCATGGAGGTCAACTACGAGTACTCCAAGGATCTGTTCCACTACTGCATCGAGCGTGAAATCCCGTTCATCTACGCCTCTTCTGCCGCGACCTACGGTGGCCGTAACGACAACTTCATCGAAGATCCCAAGTTCGAACAGCCACTCAACGTCTACGGCTACTCCAAGCAGCTGTTTGACCAGTATGTGCGCCGCTGGATGCCGGAGATCAACTCTCAGGTCGTTGGCCTCAAGTACTTCAACGTCTACGGCCCGCGCGAGCAGCACAAAGGTTCCATGGCTTCCGTTGCCTTCCACCTCAATACCCAGGTGAAGAAGGGCGAGAATCCCAAGCTGTTTGAAGGTTGCGATGGCTTCCCGAACGGTGGTCAGATGCGTGACTTCATCTATATCGACGACGTCTGCAAGGTAAACCTCTGGTTCTGGCAGAATCCGCAGCACTCCGGCATCTTCAACTGCGGTACCGGCCGTGCCGAGCCGTTCCAGAACGTGGCCGAAGCGGTGATCAAGCATCATCAGAAGGGGGCCATCGAGTACATTCCCTTCCCAGATCACCTCAAGGGCCGCTATCAGAGCTTCACCCAGGCTGACATGACCAAGCTTCGCAGCGTGGGTTATGACGCCGAGTTCAAAACCGTTGCCGAAGGGGTAGCGGATTACATGGCCTGGCTCAACCGGGCTTAATTATTCGCTCTTGCGGAATGGCCGCCAATCAGGCGGCTTTTTCATTATTTTCTATGTGGTAAGCATGAAGAAAAAAGTTTTATTTATAATGGAAACATTGGGCGGAGGAGGCGCCGAAAAGGTCCTTATTGAAACGCTTAAGCGTTTGGATTTTAGTAAGTACGCTATAACTTTGCTTTTATTGAGGCGTGAGGGTGTATATTTATCTCAGGTCCCCAAAAATGTAACAGTAAAATTTCTGTTGCCGACCGAACCATCGGGGTGGTTTCAGCGGAAAATTTTATTTTCTATTAAAAAACGTTGGTGGAATTTTGTTGTCAATACCAAATGCTTGGCCAGTTTCATATTTAGCGAACGATATGATGTCGGTGTGGCATTTTTGGAAGGCAATAGCTCGCTGTTGTTATCCCACCTGAATGCGATTGTACGAAAAATAGCGTGGGTCCATATAGACTTGATATGTCATCAAATTCTTCCCAGGAAAGTTGAACGAAAAGTTTATAAGGAAATGGATGAGATTGTTTGTGTCTCTAAAGGTGCACAAGATGCATTATTGAATTTGTATCCTGAGGTGAAATCATATACTCATGTGGTTTATAACCCTGTTGATATCGATGGCATAATGCAGAAGAGTCATGAGCCTATTACGAGTGAAGGGAAAATAAAAGTTATTGCTATTGGACGGTTATGCAATGCCCAAAAAGGATTCGATATATTACTTTCTGCTCATAAGATAAATATTGATGCCGGAGCTAATTATCACCTTACTATTTTAGGGGAGGGTGATGATAGAGCGGGGCTCGAGTTATTTATAAAAAACAATAATATTGGTAGCAGTACAAGTTTACTTGGATTCAAAGAAAATCCATATCCATTTCTTGCTGCTAGTGATCTATTTGTCATGTCTTCATACTATGAGGGTTATCCAGTTGTACTCGTTGAGGCGATGACGTTGGGAAAGGCCATTGTGTCAACAGATTGTACTGGACCTAATGAAGCTCTTGATGGTGGAAAATATGGTGTTCTTGTTCCTGTCGGGGATGAACATGCGCTGGCATTGGCAATACGCCAAATGGTTGAAAATAAAAAGATGCTATCAACATATAGTTCCTTATCGAAGGAGCGAGCCAAGATTTTCAATCTGCGGGAGAGTATGAGACAGATCGAGCAGTTATTGGATGGTGAGAGCAAACACTCTTCCCATTGTGTGATATGTTCGGGTATTTTTGGCGGAGGGCGCACAGGATGAATATATTGATGGCACTCTCCCAGCTCGAGGTAACGGGAGCTGAGGTCTATGCCACTACGGTCGGTAACGAACTGACTCGGCGTGGTCACAATGTTTTTTACGTTTCAGACACCCTGACCAAACCGACTCTTGGCCCCGTCTTCACGCTGAGATTCAACAAACGCAGCATTCTGCGACGCTTCTGGCACGTCTTTTACCTTATATACCTCATCAAGAAACACCATATTCAGTTGGTGCATGCTCACTCCCGCGCCTCCGGCTGGAGCAGTTATGTGGCTTGCAAGTTGACTGGCACCCCGATGATTACCACGGTGCATGGTCGCCAGCCGGTGCACGCTTCGCGTAAAGCCTTCCATGCTCTCGGCTATCGGGCGGTTGCCGTTTGTGAGGATATTGCCCATCAGATAGTCGACAATCTGGGGGTCGATCCCGCGATCGTGCAGGTGCTGCGCAACGGTATCGAAACCGACAAATTCCAGCCTGTGCCTGCGCCGGACAACCCAAAGCCGGTGATCGCCATCATTGGGCGCCTGAGCGGCCCCAAAGGGGAGCTCTGTTACCGCCTGCTCGACGAAGTGCTTGATCTGGATGCCTGTCGGGTGCGGATTGTCAGCGGTACCAAGGTGCCGGAGCGCTTTGCCCGTTTCGAAGGTCGCGCCGAGTTTGTCGGTTATGTCGATGATGTGCCCGCTCTGCTGGCGAGTTGCGATCTGGTGATTGGTGCCGGTCGGGTGGCGATGGAAGCACTGCTCTGTGGTCGGCCCGCCTTTGCCATTGGTGAAGCCAGGGCAATCGGTCTGGTGACTGAACAGAATCTGGATGAAGCGCTGGCTAGCAACTTCGGTGACATTGGACCCAAGGATCTGGCCATTGATTTTGCGGCCCTGAAGGGAGAGATCGCATCTGCTCTGGCCAGCAAGACGGTGCCGGAAGTCATTCGCCAACGCATTCAGGATGAGTATGGCTTGCAGGGGGTAGTATCTGGCCTCGAAACCATCTATCAGGATGCCGTAGTCGAAACCCTGCGCCGGGAGATGCCGATCATCATGTACCACCGCTTTATCGCGCAGGATAGCGAGAAAGGAGTGCACGGCACCTGGATGCCGATCGGCATGTTCGAGAAGCATCTGCGACTGATGAAGTGGCTAGGCTACGAAACCCTGACTTTCCGCGATTTGGCGGACAAAGGTTTCATCCACCGTCTGCAATACGGCAAGAAGTACCTGATGATCACTGCCGATGACGGCTATCAGGACAACCTGACCCGCATGCTGCCGCTGCTGGAAAAATATGGTTATAAAGCCGTGGTGTACGTGGTTACCGGTGAAGGCTATAACCGTTGGGATGTGGAGCATCCGACCAATCCGGATACCAAGGTTTCATTGATGAGTGGTGAGCAGGTCAAGGCGCTGGCTGCCAGCGGTCATGTGGAAATTGGTGGTCATACTCTGACTCACCCCCGTTTGAGCAAGCTCACCCCCGAACAACAAGCCCATGAAATTCAGGAGAATAAACGCCAACTGGAGGCCCTGCTTGGCCATCCGCTGCTCTCATTTGCCTACCCTTACGGAGATATGAACGAGAGTGCCAAGGAGCAGGCTATCGCCGCCGGGTATCGTTTTGCTGTCGCTACCAATAGTGGCCCCAAAGCAATGCACCAGGACCCTTTTAAGATCCGCCGGATTGCCATCTTCCCACGTACTGATGTATTCGGGTTGTGGCGCAAGATCCGCGGGAATTATGTATTCAGGAAGTAATCAATGTCATCTGCCATGAGCGTCTTGTTCGAACGCCTGACCACTATATTATTTTCCACAACATTAGCATTTACTTTTTGTGGTCTTTTCCTATTGCCAAATGGAAAGAGTATCCTTGCTAATTTATTGGTAATCTCGATCGTGATCGGATTCATTAATCTTATCATATGGAGAAAATGGGATATAGGGTTAAAAGATCGTCGCATATTATGGCTATTTCTTGGATATGCCGGATTCATCTTTATTAACCGTATTATACATGGTGATCAGTATGGTGTGATGCGTAGTCTGGTGTATGTCGTTTTATTTGGTTTTTTGGTTCCTAGAAAAGAAATTGTTATAAAAATCAGCCAATACGCCATCATTATTGGTGGGATTAGTATGGGGTGTATAAGCCTATGGCAGCAATATCAAGGGGCGTCTAGGGTTGATGGATTTACCAATGCAATTCTATTTTCACAGGCATCTTTGGTTATTGCTTTATTGGCTTGGGGATTATGCAAAGAGATATATCTCCCAAGATGGGAGAAAGGGGCAGCATTATTGTCTATTTTGATGGCTCTTTACAGTCTCTATGCTTCGCAGAGCCGTGGTGTTTGGCTGGCATTTATAGCCGTTATTGGGTTGATTGTGCTTATCAAATCGATAAAAAAGCCGCTCAAATATTTCATCTTTTTGATTATGTTGTTGAGTGGCTGCACTGCGTTTTACCACCACAGCAATGTGCTGCAAGCACGGGTTCAGGCCAGTATTTCTGATCTCAAGAACGCAGAGGCAGGTTCTTATGGAACCTCTTGGGGGCTGCGTCTGGTAGCCTGGCAAGGGGCGTGGCAAGGTTTTCTCTCCGCTCCCATTTTTGGGGTGGGTACGGATGGGTTTGATGCCATAAAAAAATCATTAGTCGCATCTGGAGTTAGCTCTCCTTTATTACTACATCCGTCTTTAGCTCATTCTCACAATCAATATATGCAAAACTTGATTATTCGTGGTGCTGTTGGTGGTGTAGCAATTTTATTATTTTTGGGACTTCCCATATGGTGGGCTGCAAAGCTCTGGGGTGTAACTTCAATTGCAGTGTTACTACCAATTTCTTTAGCCATTGATGGTTTGAGTGATGTTCCTTTTGAGCATCAAAACATATTGTTTCTCTACACATTGGGGTTATTATTTATCTGGCTCCAGAATCAAGATAATAGAGGTGTTAGATGATTCCTATTTTTGTTATTAGTTTATTGCGCAGCCATGATCGGCGCTTAGCTATTGAAAAGCAAATGGCTCACTTGGGATTATCTTTTACATTTTGGGACGCTGTAGATGGAAAACAGCTAAGCGATGCGGACCTAGCTAATGTTGATATTAATTTGGCAGAGCAACTTTGTGGCCATTCACTAAGCTTGGGGGAGGTTGGTTGTGCACTAAGCCATATTAAATTATATGAGATGATGGTGAGTAAGAAAATCGAAAAAGCCATTATATTAGAAGATGACATATATCTTCATATGCATTTCAAAAGTATCATTGATGTGGCATTACAGAAAATGTCTTCGGATATAATATTTATCCATCATGGGAAGGCAAAGAAATGGCCTTGGACGCGAAAGCTACCTGAGGGATACCGCTTGGCAAGTTATTGTCGGCCTAGTAAAAAATCAAATAGAGGTATTATATCCACAGCTGGATATATTTTATCCTTAAATGGTGCTCGTAAACTTTTACAGCATGCTTACCCAGTTAGAATGCCTGCGGATTATCTTACTGGCCGCTTGCAGTGGAATAAATTGAGTGCGGCTGGCGTAGAACCTTGCTGTCTGGATGTAGGCCTATTTCAGTCTACTATTGATGACAGGAATTATGGTCAGCATATAGAAAAATAATGGAGGTGATGACTGTGATTAAATCCTTGCAGTTTTGGAGGGATATGCTTCGCCGTAAGCTAGGGATCCTGCTATTTGATCGTAGCCCATCGGCGACTTCGTCATCAAATGGTGTCACTGTTTTTGTCCGATGGGATGCAAAGCTTGGTGATGCAATCGTCTCCTCTTGGGTGGCACGGGAGATTAAAAATAAATTTCCAAATAGGAAGGTTTACGTTATCACAACCCCCACAATGGCCCCGCTGTTCAGAGATTTTTTTAATTTTGACTGTGTTTTTGAAATACCAAAGAGAGCTAGCTATATAGAGCTAAAAAAGTTGGCCAAAGAGTTGGGTAACGTGGACTACCTCGTGCATTTTAGCCAAAAAATGAAGATGAAAGATCTTTATTTTGTTTCTAAAGTTGGCAGCAAACATGTAGCCGGGGTTGATGATGAGCTTGATTGTATTAATCTCAAGCTGGGTCAAAAAACGGCTGGGATGCACTTTTCAACAAAATTTAAGGTACTGTTGGAGCATATGGGTGTGGTTAACCCAGACACTAGCTATATTGTGCCTTATATCGAAGATTATGAAGATAGGGTCGAGTCTTGGTGGCCAAGTAATAAAACTTTGTGTTTCAATCCATATGGTAGCGGTACATCCCGTTGTTTCAGTATTGAGAAAACTATAGAGCTAGTCAACACAATGTTGGATTCATCAGACTATAATATTTGTCTATTATATCCACCGGGGCGTGAGAAGGACGTTAAATATATCATGTCTCGTGTTTGTGAGCCGACCAGGGTCGTTATTGACCATCATAGCCCATCCTTGGCTGCGCTTTTTGCACAGGTAAGGCATTGTGCCGGCATGGTGTCTGTAGATACAGCCACAGTGCATATAGCAACAGGTTTGAATAAACCGGTTCTTGGTATTTACAATGAAAATTTTGGGATGCCAGAAAATGTAGAGTGGCATCCAAACAATCCTCGCTCAAGTATTATCTATGCAGAAACAAAGTCTGGACAACAAGATGTGAATTATATAAATATTGCGGAATTTAGAGCGGTATTTGAAAAATGGTCTGCTGATTATCTCTAGAGAGTTGGGGAATACCCCAACTCTTGCTCATAGCGATATAAATTTCCTAGTTACACTTCCACTAGAAAAAAGTCGATAACTGTCTGGATTAACAATTGTTCTTTTATTATCAACAACTTTAATTGCCATAGCCAGTCCATTGATATCTTCTAGCGGTATTAGAAACTTATCAAGTGGTAACGTCAATATTTCAGCAGGTCCAGATGGACAATCTACGCTGATAACTGGTGTGTGGCAGATAAGTGCTTCAATAAGCACTGTTGGCAGCCCTTCAGCATCGGATGTCAGGATAAGTGCCTGCGCAGCTTTGATATAGGGATATGGATTCTTCTGAAAGTCGATTATCTTCACCTGGTTGGCAAGATTCATCTCCGCGATCATGGCTTCAATGTGAGGACGTCGCTCCCCTTTGCCCATCAGGACGAGTGGCGTATCAACGCCACTTAGCTGATATGCCTGCAAGAGGCGATCGTGGCGTTTCCGCTCTTCGAAGGTGCCGACATGGATAAAGTACTTGTCGAATGGCTTGCTGAAAGGCTCATTAGCCAACGCCTGAATTTTCTCGATATCAAACGGATTGTATATAACCTGACACGATTTTGGTGTGGCTTTTACATTTTGTAAAATGTCGTCCACGATGCCACGAGATACGCAGATCAGTTTCTTGCCATTATAGAAACGCTTGAATTTTTCATATCCTTTGGCATTGTCTTTGGCAAAGCCGGTGACATTTCCGTGTATCCAGTAATAAATATTCAGTGTATCAGGCAGGTGTCTGGTAATTTTGTCACATGAGCATGAGATAATTACGTCAGGCGAGATCTCTTTGACTTTTTTCAAGATCAGAGATGCTTGTATTTTTTCAACCGCAACATTGGATATGGCTTTAGTCAGCTTTGTGACAATGCCAAGATTAATCGGGTGAATGTTGTCAGGTAGCGTATGGTCTATTTTTTCCCGCAAGGTAAACAAGGTAACATCGACACCTGCATCTTTTAGCAAGGATGCGGTATTGAGCAGAACCTTTTCCGCACCACCACCATACAAGTCTTCAACAATGAATAAAAACTTTTTAACTGGTGGGGTCATAACTGCTCCGCGGGTCTCATAACTGACTGGTAAATCTACTAAAAATGTGAATCGTAAACGAGCAAAATCAGGTGGCAACTGTTAAAGTCGTTAGCAATTTTTTCAATAGGTGTGGATCAATGATTGGTCTTAGTGGGCGCTACCATAACGCATTATTCGCGGCCTGTATATTTGCCGGGCTGCTGCTCTCCTGGTTGTTTTCTGTTAATCAGCTCCTCACCGGCGACCAGACCCAGATGCTCTACAAAGGCTACCTTGGGGCTTATGAGGGGGTCTGGCTCAGCTATGGCAATGCGGCGAGTGCGGTGGGCAATGTGCCGGGGAGCTTGTCGGCCTGGCTGATTGGCGGGCCGCTGCTGCTGTGGGATTCTCCCTATGCCCCCATGGTGTTGCTGCTGGCGATGCGGTTGGTCGGTTTCCTGCTGTTTGATGCGGTGATCCGCCAGGTGTTTGATGACAGGGTGCGTCTGCTGTTTCTGGTGCTCTGCTGGCTCAACCCCTGGTTCCAGTACGAGAGTCTGCTCTACAACCCCTCCTATCTGTTCCTCTTCTCGGCCATGCACTGCTGGTCGGCCTGGCATATGCGCGAGCGGGCCTCCTTCTGGCACATGATCGTTCACCTGCTGGCCATCGGCATGGCGATGCAGCTGCACTACTCCTGGCCGCTGCTGGCGGTAATGTCCACCTATCTGTTCTGGCGCCGCATTCTCAAGGTGAGCTGGAGCGGGGTGGTGGTGGCGACCCTGCTGATCGGTGCCTCCCTGATCCCTTACGCCATGGAAGTGATGAGCAACAGCCATATTACCCAGAACGTCGATCCCGAGGCGCGCCAGCGCTATATCGGCTGGGGGTTGGTGCATGTCTATCCGGTGCTGAAATCAGTGCTCTACTGGCTGCGCTACGGCTCCTGGCTGTTTGCCAGCAAGCTGGTCAACGACACCCAGTTCATCTGGCTGGCGGGGCACGAATACCTGCAGATGGCGGCAGTCTGGCTGTGGCGGGTGGTGATTTACGGGGTAGGCTCGGCGACTGTGCTGCTGGCGGCCAAGGCCAACTGGCAGCTGTGGCGGGAACTCAAGCCACGTCTGCTGCGTAGCGATCGCGCGCCAGTGGATGGTGAGAGCTGGCTCGGCCTCTATGCGCTGGCGGCGGTGCTGGCGGTACTGGTGAGTGCGGCGCTCTCGCCCATCATCTTCAACTACTGGCACCTGATGCTGATCTTCCCCTACGCCCTGTTTCCGATCCTGCTGCTGCTGGTGCGTTGGAGCCGCCGTTACCCGCAGTGGGTTGGCAAGGGGCTGCTGGCAGCCACCCTGTTCTGCACCGCGGTGAACCTGATCGCGGCGTGCGACAGCACCAAGTTCTCCTATCAGGCGGACTACAAAACCCAGGTGCTGGAGTATCTGCAAGAGATGAAGCTGCAACCCAAGCAGTGAGTCATCCACGGCCAGCTCCCCGATCTCGGGGAGCTGGCTGTCACTATTCTAAACGGTCCATATGGGCGAAGTTTTTGGCTTCGGCAACCCAACCCTCACGCCCCTGCTTGTCCCGGATTTTTACCCACCACTGGCTCTTCGGCGTGGCAACATATTTGATCTGGTTGCGCTCGTAGTCATAGTCCAGGGTATAGGTCTTGCCCTTGTACCAGAACTGCATCGCCCCTTCCCCGAGACTGGCCAGCGTATACAGCTGCTCGCCTGCTTTCAGCTTGAGCAGCGGGCCTTCACTCTTGTCGTTATAACCGAGTGTGACCGGTTTAAGAACCTTCACTATCCCCGGCTGTTCGACGATGACGACACCCGTCAGTCCCTCTACATGCTGGCCGCGTGGCACCTTGAACAGGATGTTGGCGGCCAGCGAAGGCTCTGCTCTGGCGACCACCTCCTGTTTGGTTGTCCATTGCTGATAGGTACAACCTTCAAAAGGGCATCGGCCCCAGTCGTAATAGGGAACCTGTGGCTTTTCATCTGCACTCACCGCCACTGCAAAAAAGGACAACAGCGCCAATAACACTCTCATGAGTTTACCTGTGATAGGGGTTGGTGAATGGAGCCGCCAATATACTCCAGAGATAAAAACAACATCAAAGTTAAGGTTGATTAGCGGTGAGCATAATTGCGAGGTTGAGCAGGACTACTGCACGGCCGAAATACAATAATCTACAAGCCCAAAGCCTGTTTCTGGTGTATCTATAACCCATGAATACCACCGATTCCCTCATCCGCTACTGGCAATCCCCGCACCTGCCGGGGGTCGAGCTGTCACACTCCCACCACAGGGCGTTCAGCTACGGCCGCCATGTCCATCTCGACTACCATATCGGGCTGGTGCAGCGGGGTGGCCAGAAGTTTATCCACAAGGGCAACAGTCACCATCTGGTGCGCGGGGTGCTCTCTACCGTCAACCCGGATGAGGTGCACGACGGCCTCAGCCTGCTGCCGGAAGGGTACGAGGTGCGGGTCTTCGCCATCGATCCGCAGCAGCTGGCGCTCTGGCTGCCGGAGCAGCCTGAACCCTTCTTCGACAAGGGATTGCAGAGCCGCCCCGACCTCTATCAGGGCTTTGCCCAGCTGCACGGCTATCTCGACAACCCCAAGGCCGATGGCCTGCTTATCGAGAGCCAGCTGCTCGCCCTGCTGGGAGAGCTGCTGCATCTGGCCCCCGAGGTACACCAGTTGGCGGATCCCCAGTTGCGATTTCTGCGCGACTACCTGATGGCTACCCTCGACGAACCCCACTCGCTGGAAGAGTTGGCGGGTCTGCTCGGGCT
Source organism: Aeromonas sp. 604282 (assembly GCF_049170575.1). NCBI lineage: Bacteria > Pseudomonadati > Pseudomonadota > Gammaproteobacteria > Aeromonadales > Aeromonadaceae > Aeromonas > Aeromonas sp. 604282. The sequence goes on from NZ_JAAKMV010000011.1 coordinate 21,979, forward strand.
CGATCGCTTCGCCTTCCTGCGCCAGTTCAAGAAACGCAGCGGCATGACCCCCTACGCCTGGCTGAAACGGCTGCGGCTGGAGCAGGGCAAGCGGTTGCTGGCGAGCGGGATGGCGGTGAGCGAGGTGGCGCTGGCGGTCGGTTTCTTCGATCAGAGTCACTTCCACCACGGCTTTCGCCAGGCATTCGGTCTGACACCCGCCGAATTTCGTGCCCAGATGCAATCTTTTACAAGCCGCGCCCCCCGCTGATCCGCCATGCTGGCTCTCCGTCGTTAAAGCGAGAGTTGTTATGCTGACCAGTCTGTTCGTTACCCTTGGCCTGATGCACCTGATTGCACTGGCCAGCCCTGGCCCCGATTTCGCCCTGATCCTGCGTACCAGCCTGCACCGGCCGACCGCTCTTGGCGCGGCGCTGGGCATCTCGCTGGCGATCATGGTACATGCCACCCTGAGCCTGACCGGGATCAGCATGCTGATCGCCAGTCACCCGCTGCTGTTTATGGTGATCAAGTGCTGCGGCGCCCTCTATCTGGGCTGGTTGGGGTGGGGCGCCCTGATGGCGGCTCGCCAGCAGAGCAGTACCGTGATGGCCAGCGCCGCCAACGAGCTGCGCGGCTGGGGTAGGGGCGTGCGCACTGGCCTTGCCACCAACCTGCTTAACCCCAAGGCGCTGGTGTTCTTTATCGGTCTGCTGGCCGCCATGGTGACGCCAGAGGTGGACGGGATGACCCGCAGTCTGCTGGTGGGCGAGCTGTTCATCATCTCCCTCTGCTGGTTCGGGTTGCTGGCGTGGAGCCTCTCCACCGATCGCGCCCAGCGCCTGCTGCTGCGGGTGCAGCGGCCGCTCAATCTGGTGACCGGCGTGCTGTTTGCGGTGGTCAGCCTCTCCATTCTGGCGAGCATGGGCGCCGAGCTGGTGGCCTGACGAGTCGGCGCATGGGCCTATACTCCAGCAAGGTTTACCTGTCAGGAGTGCCCGGCCATGCGTCTACTGCCTCTTTGCTGGTTGCTGGGGATGACCCCGGCGCTGGCGGCCCCGGTTCAGCTCAAATTGCTGGAGTGGGGCTATCTGCCAGCGGGTTATGAACAACAGTTTGCCGACTACGCCAAAGCCCATGGGGTGGAGGCGACGGTCAGCCGGATCGAGCCGCTGCTGACTGATTTCGACAGCGTCTACCGCGCCCTGCGCACCCGCAGCTCCGATGTGGTGCTGCCGACCAGCTACTTCTACAAGGCCCATCACCAGCCGCTGTTCAAGCTGCTGCTCCCCATCGATTTCAGCCGCCTGCAGCACTACCCCGAGGTGAAACCCGCCCTCAAGAACACCGAGTATGACAAGCAGGGGGAGCGCAACTACTCGGTGCCCTTCTCCTACGCCATGTTCAGCCTCGCCTATGACAGCAAACAGGTGCCGCAAGCGCCCACCAGTTGGCAGGTGCTCGCCAACAGCTCGCCGCCGGGCCAGTTTGCCGAGTTCTGCGACCAGTTCGAGCCACTGCTCTTTTCGGTGCTGCTTTCGCTGGGCAAGTCGCCCGCCCTGTTTGCCAGCGGCGAGATGCTGGCCGACAAGACCTTGCAGCAAGAGGTGGAGCAGCAACTCTCGCAGCGGCTGCGAGCCAGTCGAGGCTTCTGGTTCAATCAGGCCAACCGCTGTGAGGATCTGCGCCAGCAGACCTTTGCCACCACCTGGGGGCTGGAGCTGGTGGAGTGCAACAAGCAGAACGAGCAGCAGTGGCGGATCGCCATGGTGCAGGAGGGGGCCATCTATGCCCTCGATGCGATCTCCATCGCCCGCCATGTCGGGGATGATCCCGCACGGCTCAAGGGTGCCTACCTGCTGGTGGATTTTCTGCTGAGCGCGCCGCTGCAACGCCAGATGCTGGTGGGTACGCCCACCATCTCGGCCAGCAATATTGCCTCCCGGCCGCCCCTCAGCCCGCAGGAGCAGGCGGTGCTGCCGGATCGCCCGCTGCCGGAGTTTGACGAGCGGCTGCTGGTGCCCGCGTTGCCCGCCCATATCAAGAATCGCTACAAACGGATGGTGCAGCAGGCGATCGTCGCCAGCGGCAAAGAGGGGCTGGTCAAGCAGTGCCCCTGGGATCTCGATAACTGATGAATGAGCCTGCCGCTTCTCCGGCGGCAGGCAAGTTTGCGCAAGATGGCTGATGATCGGTCATCGCCCGTTCCAGGGCATTTCCCCGTTCAACTCACGCCGCTCGCGGGCCCCCATCGTTTGAAAAAACTGAGCGCTTTCCGCAATCCCATTTAGCCGGATTAAACAACCGAACCCTCGCCAGATTGCCGTTCGTACCCTGGCTGACCCTGTACAAAAGTGCCTCAATTGTGACAACTTGGATGTGAGCTGAACAATCCTGATCCTTCCCTTGTGGGAAAGTGATGAATAGGTTATTTCTCTGTGACATTGGCGGCATCCGGCACGGGTTCTCCAGCCATGTGGTGCGAAATCCACAGCAAAAACAAACAGTAAAATGCAGGAGCAAATATGAAAAAGGTCGTGATGGTTGCCGTGGCTGCGGCCCTGCTGGGTGGCTGCGCCGTCAAGAATCAGGTATCCCACAGCTTGCAGGCGATCCCGCTGACAGCCTTCCAGCAGAACGAGAGCAACCCCAATCAGCGCGTCTACAAGGAGCCGGGTGTTGATCTGCGCCAATACAATGAGGTGCTGCTCGATCCGCTGCAGTTTATTCGTCAGGAGAACGGTCAGTGGTATCTGCTGACCGCCAATGAACAGAACCAGATTGGCCGCTACTACCACGACAAGTTCCAGAGCGAGCTGATCAAGCAGGGCGTCAAGATCGCCACCGCACCCGGCCCGAAAGTCATGCGGATCCAGGCCGCCGTCACCAACTTCGACCTGACCCGCCCCGACCCCAAGCTGCGTGACCTGCTGCCCGCCAAGATCGCCATCAATGTCACCCGCGAAGTGATCGGCAAGGAGCCTTACCTGCTCAAGGTGGGCAGCATGGCCCAGCTGCTCGACTCCCAGAGTGGCAAGCTGCTGGTGCGGGTGATGGATGCCCGTGAGAGCACGGATACCACCCACAAGGATGAGCCCATTACCGCCGAGGAGATGGAGAAGATGATCGACCAGTGGGCGGCCAGCCGCGCCAAACAGCTGGCGGACAATCTGGGGCGCTGAACGATTGGTGCGTCCAAGCGGGGCGCAGCGGGAGCCTTTTGGGCTGCAATAATGGCAAGATGTTGATAAGGTGGTCATTTTGCAGGCAGGAGAAAATGATATGAAACGCGTGTTGTTACCCATCCTTGTTGCTGGCCTGTTGAGTGCCTGTAGCACCTCGTCACCCACGCCGGAGTGTGCGCCGATGGCGGGTGGCTGGCAGAGTCAGCCGTTGCCCAATGCTGAAGGGGAGGCTGCGTTGGCCAGCGTGCTGGCTCGCATGAACACGGCCGCCAAACTGCAGAGCATCCGCGAGGTGCGCAGCCAGGTGGTCTCCGGGGTCAACTACGACATCGAGTTCCAGCTCGACAACGGAGAGGTGTGGAACACCCGTGTCTATCGGGATCTTGCCGGCAACTACCAGATGACCCGCCCAGCTGCACAGGGCGAGCTTCCTCCCTTGCCTTGCGTCAAGGCCAAGTAATTCCTGCTTGTTGAGCCCCTCGTCAGAGGGGCTCATCTGACCAGAAAATTTCTGCTTTTCTCCCCGCATTCTGACAGTCAGGATGACCCTTCCCGTGACCGCATCCTCATGGAAAAGGAACCGCTATGACCCGCCCCCCCTGCATCAAACACTGGAGCGAGCTGCAAGAGCAGACGCCGCGCTACTACTCCGGCAGTCAGGAGCCCCTTTCTCGCGGCTGCGCCCTCGGCAAGCACTTCGGCTTTAGCCGCATCGGCATTCACCACGAGATCGTCGAACCCGGCCATCGCACCAGCTGGCCCCATGCCGAAAAGACCGAAGACGAGTTTGTCCACGTGCTGGAAGGGATGCCGGATGTCTGGCTCGATGGCGTGCTCTATCGGCTGCAACCGGGCGACTCGGTGGGCTTCAAGGCCGGTGACGGGCTGGCCCACGTCTTTATCAACAACACCGAAGAGACTGTCCGGCTGCTTTGCATCGGCGATACCGATCGGGAGGACAACCGCATCCACTACGCCGTTCACCCCGAGCGTAATATCACCCTCGGCAAGCTGCACTGGGACGACGTGCCCGAGCGCGAGCTGGGGGATCACGACGGCCTGCCCGACCAGCTGCGCGAGAGCAAAGGCCCCTTCTAGGGCGGAGCCTTTCTGCGCACCCCGACATAAAAAAGCCTGCCGCGTGGCAGGCTTTTGCTATCTGTTTGCCGCCTGTGGCGAGCGGCGCTTATTGCAGGTTGAGCCCGCCCAGATAGTCGCGCTTGCCGAGATCGACCCCGGCGCGGCGCAGCAGGGCGTAGGTCATGGTGAGGTGGAAGTAGAAGTTGGGAATGCCGTACTCATGGACGCAGGTATGGCCATCCATCCCCTTGCCGCCCGCCCAGTGGGGTACGTAACGGCCGCTGGCATACTGGCTGTAGTCCGCGTCCAGCTTGCCCTGCAGATAGGTGATGGTCTTGCCGATATGGGCGCGCAGATCGGCCATGGTTTTGGGCTCATCGCCCATGGCCGGCAGCTCGCTGTGGCTGGCGGTGGCGACCACGGTGCGGGCCGAATCGCAGCAGATCAGCACCTGCTTGCTGAAGGGCAGCATATCGACGATCAGCCGCTCGCCGAAAAAGTTCTCCACGTTGAACTGCTTCGCCGCGGCGTGGGCCTCGGCCCTGGCCAGACAGTGGTCGAGGTTGGTCAGCATCTTGATGAACTGGGCGGTGATATCGCGATTCATGAGCACTCTCCATCTTGTTGAAACAGCGGCCCGCTTGCGCGGCCACGGTGAATGAGACTGGCTAATCGGCCACCAATATACCCCAACCGCTGCCGGGTTCGAGCCTACCACGATGAAAACGGCAGGGCAGCGCTACTTCGCGCGACAACCGTTGGCCAAGGGGCAGCGCTCGCTTTTTGAGCCTGTGAGTCCCTTATCACCCCTTTTTTGATCTGTGACATAAATCACCTTTTTTCAGGGGCGTAGGCTGAATGCGTTGTCCTGGACACGCGCCTGCACATCCGCCAGGACACAAGAAAAGGAGAATGAGATGAAGATCTATGACCGTAACCGCAATGTGCTGAACCTGGGTCAGCGCGTGATGATTGCCGCCACTGGCGCAGTCGACTTTCTGAAAGAGGCCCACACCGACAATATGACCCCCTATCAGGCGGAGCATGAGAAGTGCGTGCTGCTGGCAAACTCCGGTGAGCGCTACGCCCCCATCGAGTTGATTAGACTAGGCTGATCCCTTTCACTGTCACCCTACTCTTTACAATTCACCCGGCCGCCGCGCCCCATCTGGCGGCCGGGTTTCTGAGTTCCCCTCTCTGCTTTACCCCCATCAATTACATCGACTCAAGCTGCGTTGAGTCATCGTGTAGGTTCGATTAGCGAAGCGTAATCGGACGATCGCGTAATCGAACATCCGCGTAATGGAATATCCGCACCATCACGACCGGCAAGCAGATCGACGTGAGGCAAGACTATGCTTGGCTTTTCGGTCTCAACGAGGGGAAAAGGATGGCCAATTGGCGGCGGGCATGGTGGCCCGGAGGAACCTGGTTCTTCACCGTCAACCTGCTGGAGCGGCGCAACAACCGGTTGCTGGTGGAGCAGATCGACCTGCTGCGCCATAGCGTTGCCAAGGTACAGCAGGCTCACCCCTTCGCCATTCATGCATGGGTGGTGTTGCCCGACCATCTCCACTGCATTCTCTCTTTGCCGGAAGGGGACACCGATTTCCCCCTGCGTTGGCGGCTGATCAAAAGCCACTTTTCCCGCGCCTTGCCAATGAACGAACGGCGCAGCCAGACCCGGTTACGCCACGGGGAGCGGGGCATCTGGCAACGCCATTATTGGGAGCATCTGATCCGGGATGAGCAGGATTACCGCCGCCATATGGATTACGTCCATATCAACCCGCTCAAGCATGGTCATGTTACGCGGGTGGCCGATTGGCCATATTCCACCTTCCATCGTTATGTGGCGAGCGGCGTCTATCCACCGGATTGGTGCGGGTCGGTGGATGGGGCATCGGGGGGATTGGAGTAAACCCCTAAAAGGGTTGTTCCGTTGTAAGCGTCCGATTACGCGAACGTCTTACGCGATCGTCCGATTACTCGATCGTCCGATTACGCTTCGCTAATCGAACCTACGATCCTGCGTCATTTAACCATATGAATATATTGTGTTTTTGTGCTTCTCTGAACGTTGGGGTATCACAAATAGTGATATATTTTCATTGACGGCTAGGGCACGATTGTCCATGATTCCGGTTACACATTTGACTCACAAATTGTAAGTTAAGGGTGTAAAAAAGGGCCCGAAGGCCCTTGGTTAGATCTGGTAATACTGCACTTTGGTTGCTTCTGGTGTGCGAGACCAAAAGTAATCGTTGAAATCGTGCGGGACTACACTAAGCAGAAATAAAAACACAAATCCTACAAGCTTTTGTCTTAAAGCGTCTAGGAACCCTGATATGAGCCACCTGATCCATTTTGGAAGGGTGGCTTTATCATTTGTAGTCTTTGGTGTTGAACGACGTGAACGTCGTGGTCTTTTTGGCATAGATAACCTCCATCATTTGCCATGGGATGGACATAGTTTTGCCCGGGAAGGGTTTTGATACTTCGTTTATCACCATGAGTTGCTCCTCATTTGATGTAAAACCACTATATGTGGTGCTCCTGCCGCTTCGTAACACAAGATAATGGTGCAGAGACATAGTTGCAATGTGTGGATAACTGGCGTGCTGTGGATAAATTGTGAGTCCCACCCTGTCTGTTAGTATCCACTCACACTGAGCGGGTTTTCATCCGTCCGCTCCGCTAAATACAAGTCTCCCGATCAAGGATGGAAAATTTAAATAACTTTTTTTGCTTGCGAAAAGGGTGCTTTTTTAATAGCAAACTTAAGTTGAATATACCTTGCCCAATATGGGACAAATATTGTTCTTCCACAGCTTAAACACAGCTGTAGGTTCGAATAGCGAAGCGTATTCGGACGATCGCGTATTTAAAGTTGTCGCGATAGGCAATATAAAAATCAACCCGGCCTAAGCCGGGTTGGTTATTTCAAAAGGCAGGAAAAATCAGAGCGCTTCCAATCTGGCATACGCCGTCACCAGCCACTTGGCGCCGACGTCGTCGAACTGGATCTGCACCCGGCTCTGCTGGCCGACCCCTTCGAAGTTGAGTACCACCCCTTCGCCGAATTTCGGATGGAGCACCCGCTGGCCGAGCTTGATGCCGCTGGCGTCGAAGCTCTGCTGCACCTCGTTCTGGCTAAAGCGGCCGTACTGGGTGGGGCGGCTGACCTGGGTGCGCAGCCGGATCTCTTCCAGACACTCGGCGGGCATCTCGCGGATAAAGCGGCTCGGTTTGTGGAACATCTCGCGGCCGTAGATGCGGCGGCTCTCGGCATAACAGATGTAGAGCTTCTCCATGGCGCGGGTCATGCCGACGTAACAGAGGCGGCGCTCCTCTTCCAGCCGGCCCGACTCCTCGGTGGATTGCTGGCTGGGGAACATCCCTTCCTCGACGCCGACCAGCAGCACCAGCGCGAACTCCAAGCCCTTGGCGCTGTGCAGGGTCATCAGCTGCACCGCATCGGCATATTCGTCGGCCTGATTCTCGCCGGACTCCAGCGCCGCGTGGGCGAGGAAGGCGGAGAGATCGCTCATATCCTCCAGTTCGTCCGGGCGCTGGTACTGGCGGCAGGCGGTGACCAGTTCGTCCAGGTTCTCTACCCGTGCCTGGGATTTCTCGCCCTTTTCCGCCAGATACATCGCCTTGAGGCCGGAGTTCTGGATGGCGATATCCGCCTGCTGGTGCAGCGGCAGCATGGAGACCTGCTCCTCCAGCGCGTCGATCAGCTCGACAAAGCCGCGCACCGCGTTGCCGGCGCGACCGGTCAGCACCTTGTCATTGAGCAGCGCCTTGGCCGATTGCCACAGGTTGAGCCCCTGATCGCGGGCGTTGCCGCGCAGGATCTCGAGGGTGCGATCGCCGATGCCACGGGTCGGGGTGTTGACCACCCGCTCGAAGCTGGCGTCGTCGCCACGGTTGTTGATAAGCCGCAGGTAGGCCATGGCGTCTTTAATTTCCTGCCGCTCGAAGAAGCGCAGGCCGCCGTAGATGCGGTAGGGCATGGCGTCCTGCATCAGTGCCTCTTCCAGCACCCGTGACTGGGCGTTGGAGCGATAGAGGATGGCGCAGTCGGCCAAGAGGCCGCCCTTTTCCTTCCAATCCTTGAGACGGCCGACCACGAAGCGCGCTTCGTCCACCTCGTTGAAGGCGGCGTAGAGGGAAATCGGCTCGCCCTCGGCCCCTTCGGTCCACAGCTCCTTGCCAAGGCGCTCGGCGTTGTTGGCGATGACGCTGTTGGCCGCTTTGAGGATATTGGCGGTGGAGCGGTAGTTCTGTTCGAGGCGGATGGTCTCGGCGCCCTGATAGTCGGTCAGGAAGCGCTGGATGTTCTCGATTTTGGCGCCGCGCCAGCCGTAGATGGACTGGTCATCATCGCCAACGATCATCACCTTGCCGCTGTTGCCCGCCAGCATTCGCAGCCAGGCGTACTGGATGCCGTTGGTATCCTGAAACTCGTCCACCAGGATGTTCTGGAAGCGGTCGCGGTAGTGCTCGAGGATGTGGGGTTTGTTCAGCCACAGCTCGTGGGCGCGCAGCAGCAGCTCGGCAAAGTCCACCAGACCGGAGCGATCGCAGGTCTCCTGATAGGTCTTGTAGATCTGCTGATAGGTGCGGGTGACGGGGTCGCCGTAGAGGTCGATGTCGCCGGGGCGCAGCCCCTCGTCCTTCTTGCCGTTGATGTAGCCCATCACGGCGCGCGGAGCCCAGTGCTTCTCGTCGAGGTTGAGCGCTTTGAGCACCCGGCGGATCAGCCGGTACTGGTCGTCGGAGTCGAGGATCTGGAAATCCTGCGGCAAGCCCGCATCCAGATGGTGGGCCCGCAGCAAACGGTGGGCGATGCCGTGGAAGGTGCCGATCCACATGCCGCGCACGCCGTCGCCGATCACCTTCTCGACCCGGCCGCGCATCTCGGCCGCCGCCTTGTTGGTAAAGGTGACCGCGATGATAGAGAAGGGTGAACAGCGTTCCACCTGCATCAGCCAGGCGATACGGTGCACCAGCACCCGGGTCTTGCCCGAACCGGCACCGGCCAGCACCAGCAGGTTGCTGCGGGGCGCCGCAACGGCATCTCTTTGCTTGTCGTTGAGCCCGTCGAGCAGGGTTGAAACGTCCATCACCACTCCTGTTTATTTATACAGGCGGGGATTATACGGCCATCCCCCTGCCAGACCAAATCCAAACTCGGGGGGAGGGGGGAGATGGGGTCTTGCAAGGGCGCCGGTGCGGCCTTTTTTGGCTGGCGCAGAGAGAACGGGACGGGGAGGTCTCCAGCTGTAGCCAATCCTTGCTCGCGCGGTTTGTGGGGATTTTGCGAGCCGGATCACGGGCTTGCCGGGGGGCTGGATGAATAAGAGGGGAAAACGGTTTACAGTAACTTGCTGAACAATAAGAGAAATGTCGTTTGGGTCTTTTGGTTGTTAGCATAAAAAACTGAAAAGTAGCTAAAAAACAACTGCTTATAAGGTTATTTGCTTAGAATTCAAACCGTTAACGCAAACGTTTTTCCCTTATCATTTGCTTGACCCGCATCGGGGCTGACTTAGAGTAAGCCTGCGTGCTAGATAGCCTGCTCTGACAGGCAAGCAAGTTCCCTCACTTAATAACAATCAAGGATACGATCGTGACTAAAGTGCTCAAGCTGGCCACTGTGGCCTCCCTCACTCTCGCTGCTCTCTCTGCTCAGGCTGCTTCCGAGCCAGCCGTCATTTATGACACCGCGGGCAAGTATGACAAATCATTCAACGAAGCCGTGTTCCGTAACGGCGTCGAGCTCTACAACAAGGACAAGGGCGTCAAGGTCAAAGAGTTTGAACCCCAGAACGAAGCCCAGCGCGAGCAGGGCCTGCGTCGTCTGGCCAGCCGTGGCAACGGCCCGATCGTGGCGGTCGGTTTCAACATGGGCTCTGCCGTAGAAAAAGTGGCGACCGAATTCCCGAAAACCCAGTTCACCATCATCGACATGGTGGTCGACAAGCCGAACGTCCAGTCCGTCATCTTCAAGGAGCATGAAGGTTCCTTCCTGGTGGGCGCGCTGGCTGCCATCGCTTCCAAGAGCGGCAAGGTCGGCTTCGTGGGTGGCATGGATATCCCGCTGATCCGCAAATTCCAGTGCGGTTACGAGCAGGGTGCCAAGTTCGTCAATCCGAAGATCGAAGTGTTCCAGAACATGGCGGGCTCTACCCCGGCCGCGTTTGCTGACCCGGCCAAAGGTGCCGAGCTGGCCAAGTCCCAGTTCGCCAAGGGCGCTGACGTGGTTTACGCCGCAGCTGGCGGTACCGGTATCGGTGTCTATCAGGCAGCCAAGGACAGCGGCAAGTTCGCCATCGGTGTGGACTCCAACCAGAACCACCTGCAACCGGGCACCATGCTGACCTCCATGGTCAAGTCTGTGGGTCTGGCCGCTTACCAGACCTGGGATGACGCTGCCAAAGGCGAGTGGAAACCGGGTATCAAGAACCTGGGTCTGGCCGAAGGCGGTGTGGATTGGGCGCTCGACAAGGACAACGAGAAGCTGATCACCCCGGAAATGAAAGCCAAGGTGGATGCCATCAAGGCTGAAATCATCGCTGGCAAGGTCAAGGTTCATGACTACATGAGCGATAACACCTGCAAATACTAATTAGATAGTTGCTACGACTCTCAACGCACCACCGGCCCGCACGGGCCGGTTTTTAGTCTTATTTCATGAAACGCAGGGCTGCATCATGGACCAGACAGATCGCTATGCCATCGAATTAAGAGGTATCGATAAGCGGTTCGGCGAAGTGTACGCCAACAAGCTGATCGACCTTAAGGTTCGCAAAGGCAGTATCCACGGCATTGTCGGCGAAAATGGCGCCGGTAAGTCCACCCTGATGAGCATCATTTATGGTTTCTACCATGCCGACAAAGGCGAGATGCTGATCGACGGGAATCCTTTCAAACCCCATGGCTCACAAGATGCGATTGCCGCAGGCGTGGGCATGGTTCACCAGCACTTCATGCTGGTCAATAACTTCACCGTATTGGAAAACGTCATCCTCGGCGCTGAGAACGGCTGGCACCTTCAGCAGAGCGTGGCGTCAGCCGAAAAGTTGCTGGGCGAACTGGCGCGAGATTATGGCCTAGACGTGCCGCTGCACGAGAAGGTCGAAGATCTGCCGGTTGGCTTGCAACAGCGGGTCGAAATTCTCAAGGCGCTCTATCGCGGCGCCCGCATCCTGATCCTCGACGAGCCGACCGGGGTACTGACCCCGCAAGAGGCGGATCACCTGTTCGAGGTGCTGAAAAAGCTGCGGGATCAGGGGGCGACCATCATCCTCATCACCCACAAGCTGCGGGAGATCCTGGCCATTACCGATCAGGTTTCCATCATGCGCCGTGGCGAGATGGTGGCCCACGTCGCCACCAAGGATACCGACAAGGAGCAGCTGGCCGAGCTGATGGTGGGCCGCAAGGTACGCCTCAAGGTCGACAAGGGGCCAACCCAACCCGGTGAAGCCAAGCTGAAGATCGAAGGGCTCAGCTATTTCGACGCCAGCAAGGTGGAGCGGGTCAAATCGGTCAGCTTCGAGGTGCGGGCCGGTGAAGTGGTCGGCATCGCCGGGGTCTCAGGCAACGGCCAGTCCGAACTGCTCAGTCTGCTTGGCGGCATTCTCAAGCCGAGCAAGGGTGGCTTTACCATCAGCAGCCGCAGCGGCGTGCACAAGGTGAGCGCGGAGCACCCGGCTGATCCCGAGCTGGTGCGCAACTACGGCCTCGGCCATGTGCCGGAAGACAGGCACAAGATGGGGCTGATCAACCGCTTCGAGGCGAAAGAGGCCTTTATTCTCGGTTATCACCGTCGCCCGCAATACAACAAGGGGTGGCTGCAGAACAAGGAGGCGATCCAGCAGGATTGTCAGGCCAAGATGGAGAAGTGGGACGTGCGCCCGCCCCATCCCGATCACAAGACCGCCAACTTCTCCGGTGGCAACCAGCAGAAGCTGGTGATCGCCCGTGAAGTGGAGCAGGACCCGGATGTGCTGTTGATCGGTCAGCCGACCCGCGGGGTCGACATCGGCGCCATCGAGTATATCCACCAGCAGATCATCGCCATGCGTGACAAGGGCAAGGCGGTGTTGCTGGTCTCGGTGGAGCTGGACGAGATCATGAGCCTCGCTGACCGGATCCTGGTCATTGCCGATGGCCGCATCGTCGGCGAGCTGGATGGTGCCAAGGCGGATGAGCGCACCATTGGTCTGATGATGGCGAATATCGTTCCCGATGACGTTGCCAAGGAGGCCCACTGATGAGCCAAGTACGTATTCCTGCCTGGGTCTCCGTAGGCGTCTTGTCTGCGGTCAACATCCTGCTGGCCTTCCTGGTGTCGGCCATTCTGTTCTACTACCTCGACATCAACCCGGTCGATGCCGCCAAGATCATGTGGTACGGCGCGTTCGGCACAGGTGAAGGGGTCGGCTTCACCCTCTACTACGCAACCGGCTTTATCTTTACCGGTCTGTCGGTGGCGGTCGCCTTCCACGCCGGTCTGTTCAACATCGGTGGTGAAGGTCAGGCCTATATCGGCGGTCTCGGTGTGGGTCTGGTCTGTCTGATGCTCGGCGATGTGCTGCCGTTTGCCCTGCTGTTGCCGCTCTCCATCATTGCCGGTGGTCTGTTCGGTGCGGCCTGGGCCTTTATTCCGGCCTGGCTGCAAGCCAAGCGCGGCAGCCATATCGTTATCACCACCATCATGTTCAACTTCATCGCCGCCTCGCTGATGGCCTATCTGCTGGTGGAGGTGTTCAAGCCGCCCGGCTCGATGGCGACCGAGAGCAAGGTGTTTGCCGAAGCAAGCTGGCTGCCCAAGATGAGCGGGCTGGCGAACCTGTTCGGGATGGAGATCCCCAACAGCCCGCTCAATATCAGCTTCTTCTGGGCGCTGATCTGTGCGGCGCTGGTGTGGGTCTTTATCTGGCACACCCGCTGGGGTTACGAGATCCGCTCGGTCGGCGCCAGCCAAAGCGCCTCCGCCTACGCCGGTATCTCCTATCCCAAGGTGGTGATCCTGGCCATGGTCATCTCCGGCATGCTGTCGGGCTTCTTTGCCCTCAACGTGCTGCAGGGTGAGCTGCACCAAATCAAGCTCAACTTTGTGGAAGGGTTCGGCTTCACCGGTATCGCGGTGGCGCTGATGGGGCGCAACCATCCGGTCGGCGTCATCATCGCCAGCCTGCTGTTTGGCTTCCTCTATCAGGGGGGCGCCGAGCTCAGCTTCGAGTTCGGTGTCGACCGCAACATCGTGGTGGTGTTGCAGGGTCTGGTGATCCTGTTCTGTGGCGCCCTTGAGCACATGATGCGTCCGCGCATCGAGCAGCTCTATCTGGCGTTTGCCAACCGCTCAGCCGCGCAAGCTAAAGGAGTCTGATCATGTTTGAAATTCTGATCCTGATGCTGGATGCGACCATCCGTACCGCGCCGCCGCTCATTCTGGCCGCCATGGCGGGCATGTTTTGCGAGCGCTCCGGGGTGGTCAACATCGCGCTGGAAGGCAAACTGCTGGCGGCGGCGTTCGCCAGTGGTGCGGCTGCGGCGGTCTCCGGTTCTGCCTGGGTAGGTCTGGGTGCCGGGGTGGGTGTCTCCATCCTGTTTGCTCTGATGCACGGCTTTGCCACCATCACCCACCGCGGTGATCAGGTGGTGAGCGGCATGGCCATCAACATTCTGGCGGCCGGTCTGACCGTGACCCTGGGTCGTTACTGGTTCGATCAGGGGGGCCAGACTCCAGCGCTCTCCGGTGATGCCCGTTTCGCCCCCATCGATCTGCCCTATGCCAAGGAGCTGTGGGATGTGCCGGTGATCGGCCAGCTCTACAGCGAACTGCTGAGCGGCCACTCCCTGCTGGAGTACGTGGCGTTCGCCTGCGTACCGCTGGCCTGGTGGGTGATGTTCCGTACCCGCTTCGGTCTGCGTCTGCGGGCGGTGGGCGAGGCGCCCGCAGCGGTCGATACCGCCGGTATCTCTGTGGTGCGGATGCGCTACACCGCGCTCCTCATCGGCGGCCTGCTGGCCGGTATCGGTGGCACCTATCTGGCGGTGGCCCAGACGGCCCAGTTCATCCCCAATATGAGTGCGGGCAAGGGCTTTATGGCACTGGCGGCGCTGGTGTTCGGCAAGTGGCGTCCCTGGAATGCCATGGCCGCCTGTCTGCTGTTCGGCTTCCTCGATGCGGTCGCCATCCGCCTGCAAGGGGTCAGCATCGGTGGCTTCGCCATTCCGGTGCAGGCCATCGAGGCACTGCCCTACATCCTGACCGTGTTCCTGCTGGCCGGCTTTATCGGCCGCGCTGTGGCCCCCAAGGCACTTGGTACACCTTATGTGAAGGAGCGGGAGTAGCGCCCTTTAGCGCGATACTCCCACCCACGCAGATAACAGCAGGCCCACTTCGGTGGGCCTGTTTTTTTATGGGCGGGATGGGGCAGACCAGCCGGGATCTGGATGGTGTGATAGAGGGGGATGATGGCGTGAAGGGATAAACGGGCTGCGTGAGTTGCTGCGGGGAGCGGCTGGCGTACAAGAGCTGACCCTCTGCCTGCACCATCAAAAACCCCCTCGTATCAGGAGGGGGTTGCAGAGGTTATTGCCGGATTAACCCTGAGGTTCAGGGTGCCAGCACCAGCTTGTAGACGCCAAAGCCGGGGTGTTTGGCATCGGTGGGCGGCAGGGTCTCTACATAGTTCAGCTTGCCGCCGGTCAGGGCTTGCGCTTCGCTGCGTGGCGAGCTGTAGATGCGCAGATCCAGATTGGCGGGCAGGGGGGCCAGCTGCCAGTTGTTGTCTGCCGGGGGCTCGAAACCGGCCGGATTCTTCTCTGCCAGATCCTTGAGGTATTCGGA
This sequence comes from Aeromonas sp. 604282, assembly GCF_049170575.1. Classification (NCBI taxonomy): domain Bacteria; kingdom Pseudomonadati; phylum Pseudomonadota; class Gammaproteobacteria; order Aeromonadales; family Aeromonadaceae; genus Aeromonas; species Aeromonas sp. 604282. The sequence goes on from NZ_JAAKMV010000011.1 coordinate 37,096, forward strand.
GAGCACTTCGCGGGTTTCGAACTGATCTTCATGGACGATCACCTTGGCGTTGATGCCCGGGAAGTTGCCACCACCGCTGGCGCGGTAGTTGTTGGTCACCACGTAGAACATCTGGGTCGGGTCGATTGCCTTGCCCTGATAGGTGAGGTTGGTGATGCGGTAGCTGTCGCTCACCTTGTTGCCATCCACATCGTAACGGGCAGGTTTGGTCACATCGACCTGATAGTTCACTCCGTCGATCACGTCGAAGTTGTAGGTGCGGTACTTCTCGTTCACCAGCCACTGGGTAGCGGTGCTGGCGGCATCGATCTTGTTGAACTGGACGGCGCTCTTCTCCAGCCACTCCTGTACGGTCGCGCCATTGATGGCGACCACCTGCAGGGTGTTGGGGTAGACATAGAGGTCGGCCACGTTGCGCAGGGAGATATCGCCAGCCGGTACATAGGTGAAGTCGGTCGGACCGTTGCGACCGCCACGGAATGGCGCGGCGGCGGAGAGGATGGGCCATTTCTCCTTGAGCTGACCATCCTGTTGCAGCTTCTTGGCGTGCCACAGCTGGGCGTCGCTGACGATCTGGATGGAGGGGTCATCCTGTACCAGCGCGAAGAAGCTGTGGATTGGCTTGGTGATCTTGCTGAGGGGCTCGTCCAGCCACTGGTTGGCCTGCTCGTGCTCGGCAATGACCTGATCGACTACCGCCTGATCTTCGGTGCTGCTGGCGCTGCTGTCGATTTTGCGCAGCTGGGACTGGCTGGAGGCCACTTCCCAGCGACCCTCTTTCCAGGTCATGTGCAGGTCGATGATGCCGAGGTGGTTACCCCAGACACCCGGCATCACGGTCGGTACCCCCGCCAGGGTGCCTTTCTCGTTGTCCACGTCGGTCATGTTGGGGTAGTCACCCGGGAAGGTGCGGTGGGCGTGACCCAGCAGCAGGGCATCGACCCCTTTTACCTTGGCCAGCGGCAGGGCGGCGTTCTCCATCATGGGTTCGCGCGGGTCACCTATGATGCCGGTGTGGGCCACGACCACGACGATGTCAGCGCCCTTGGCGCGGATTTCGGGTACATAGTGCTCGGCGGTCTCGACCATATCGGCCACCACCACCTTGCCTTCCAGATTGCGCTTGTCCCACTGGGTGATCTGGGGGGGTGTCAGCCCCAGCACACCGACCTTGATGGTCTGGGTATTGCCGTTGGCATCCTTCACCTGACGATCCAGCACCACATAGGGTTTGAACTTCTGCTTGCTCCAGTCGATGGTGCCCTTGCCATCACGGCTGAAGGCATCGGCCTGGAAGACGTTGGCGTTGATGTAGGGGTAGTTGGCCCCTTTCAGGGTCTCTGAGAGGAAGTCGAGACCGAAGTTGAATTCGTGGTTGCCCAGGTTGCCGACATCATAGCTCATGGTGTTGAGCGCCTTGATGGCGGGATGGGTCTGCTTGCTCAGCCACTGCTGTTTGACCTGCTGGTCGTGGATATAGTCGGCCAGCGGGGTGCCCTGGATCAGGTCGCCGTTGTCGATCAGTAAGTTGTTGGCGTTCTCTTCGCGGGCCTTGCGGATCAGCACTGCGGTGCGGGCAAAGCCCAGCGAGGCATCCGGCTTGTTCTGGTAGTAGTCGTAGCTCAGCAGGTTGGAGTGGATATCAGAGGTTTCGATCAGCCGCAGGGTGAGGTCACCGGGGGCCTGGGCATCGTTCTGGTTGCAGCCTGACAGCAAAAAGATAACTGCCACCGCGCTCAGTTTGAGGGTGGTTTTCATTGTTGAATTCTCTTGTTATGGGTATGCCAGCGTGGTGCATTCTATCGATAGCAAAAGAATCCGATTGTGAGCCGGCTGGCAATTCGGGTTAATTGTCTTCCTGTTAATAGAGTTATGGCTCTGATTTTCATCTCTTTTTTCTCTTCCTTCAGGGCCACCACCCTCGCTGCTTTTCCGCAGTGAGTCACTTGGTAGTCACCGCCGTGCGGTCGGGGCAAGCGGCGCGGCCTGCTGCTCCTGCGAGGCTGTAATGGTTGGTTACAGATCTCCATTCGACTGATAGATGACCTTTCCCTTAAATTCAGCGGCGATTGATTGCATCTAAAAATTCAAAGCGACAGCAAGGAATAAAACCTCATGAAAATGCACAACAAAGCGCTGCTGGCCATCGCCTGCGCTGTAGCCCTGTCTGCCTGTGACAGCGAAAAAGCTGCCAACAGCATCGCCAAGCGGGTGCCGCTGGCCCTGCCTGAGGCGGGTCTTTACCAAGCGAATCTGATGAGCCGCGACGGCGACAAGGCGACGCCGCGCATGATCAAGGATCTGGATGGTCTGGCGCTGGTCTACCCGAAGGGTGAAACCGTGCAGCATTGGGGTGTCTGGGTGGATCATCAGGTGGGCAATGTCGAGACCAACAGCCAGTGGCTGGGTCAGGCTGACCAGAAAGCCGACAAAGACGGGATCTACCCGGTGCAGTTGATCCGCAACAGCGAGCGACTCGGCACCAGCACGGCGCTCAGCTCGGTGACCAACGACCACAACCTCATCACCTTCCAGGATCAGCAGGTCATCGATCTGCAGGGCAAGGAGATCAAGCGCTGGGTTTTTGATTTCACCCGGACTGGCACCAAGTTCTCCGACAACTCCCCCATCTATTCCGGTTTCAGCGGTCATGTGGCTGTGACGGCCCTGACCACCAAAGCGGTGACCACGGCCAGCTGGGGTGCCACGGACAGCGATGGCTTCAGCAGCGACATGGTGGGCAAGGTGGATACCACCAACAACGGCGGCAAGTTGACGGTAGCGATCGAGTTCCCGGCGGCAGGTTGTACGCTGGTGGGCGAGGGGAGTGCCACTGCCGGGTTGAGCAAGCTGACCATGACCGGGTTTGGCAAGTGCAACTTCAAGCAATCCGCTGCCGCCACGCCGATCGAAAACCTCTGGAATGCCGCTCTGGCCCGGGCGATGGATAACCGCGTCGCCTATGTCACCACCTATACCGCGGATGCCAAAAAAGAGGCGCTGGTCATCGGCTTCCCCGACACCAATGGCCTGCTGATCACCGCTGACAAGCGATAAGCAGCCCAACGGCAGGGGCGGGCAAACGCGCCTGAAACAACAAGGGAGCCAGTGGCTCCCTTGTTGTTTTCAACGCACGGTTTACAGCAGGAACAGGGTTGCCAGCCCGAGGAAGATAAAGAAGCCGCCGGTATCGGTGATGGCGGTGATCATCACGCTGGCCCCCACCGCCGGGTCGCGGCCGAGGCGGGTCATTGTCATGGGGATAATCACCCCCATCAGAGCGGCCACCAGCAGGTTGAGCATCATGGCGAGCGTCATCACGGCGCCGAGCGCCGCATCCTGATAGAGCAGATAGGTGGCAATGCCCATGGTGCCGCCCCACACCAGCCCGTTGATAAAGGCGACGCCGAGTTCCCGCAGCAGCAGGAAGGAGAGGTTGCCCGCCTGAATGTGCTGCAGCGCCAGCGCCCGCACTATCATGGTGATGGTCTGGTTGCCGGTGTTGCCGCCGATCCCGGCGACGATGGGCATCAGCGCCGCCAGCGCCACCAACTGGGAGATGGTGTGCTCGAACAGGCCGATCACCCGCGAGGCGACAAAGGCGGTGCAGAGGTTGATGGCGAGCCAGGCCCAGCGGGTCTTGACCGCCTTGGAGACCGGGGCGAACACATCTTCATCCTCGCTGATACCCCCCATCCGGCGCAGGTCGGTGTCACTCTCCTCATAGACCAGATCTACTACTTCTTCGACGGTGAGGCGGCCCATCAGCTTGCCCTTGCCATCCACCACGGCGGCGGAGAGCAGGTCATCCCGCTCGAAGGTGCGGGCCGCCGCTTCGTCGTTATCCTCCGGATCGAAGGTGACCGGATCTCGCTCCATCACATCGCTCACCAGAGTGGCGGGTTTGTGCAGCAGGACAGTGGTGAGCGGCAGCTCCCCCAGCAGATGGTTGCGCCGGTCGATGACGAACAGCTTGTCGGTGTTGGCGGGGATCTTGCCGCGCAGGCGCAGATAGCGCTGCACCGTGGCCAGACTCACCTCGGGTCTGATGGTGATGATCTCGAAGTCCATCATGGCGCCGACGGTGTGCTTGCCGTAGCGGATCACCTCCCGCACCCGATCCCGCTCGGCGGGGGCCATATAGGTGAGCAGCCGCCCCATCAGGTTGCGGGGCAGGTACTGGCCCAGATAGATCTGGTCGTCGATATCCAGGGTGCGCAGAGCGTGCAGCAGCTCCTTGTCGCTCATCCCGCTGATGAGGCTGTCCCACACCGTCTCCGACGCTTCGACCAGGATCTGGCCGCGCTTCTCCTCCTCCACCAGCGCCCACAGGGCATGACGCTCATCGGGCGGCAGCGACTCCAGCGCATCGGCGACGTCGGCGGCAGGCAGCCCGTTGACCAGTGTGGTGAGTTCGCTGGTCTGATCGCGTTGCTCGGCATCCTGCACCACCTGCGGATCGAGCAGGCTGTCGGTGAGGGCATCATCGCGCAGCAGCAGGGTGAGAATGCGGGATCTGTCATCCGCGCGCTGCCGGGCGCTGTTCTTGATGGGAAGAGACATGGGATGAATTCCTGAGATGGTAGCCAAGGGCTCAATGCCCATAGGATACCAGACTTAAAACAACAGGTTATGACCGTGATAGGGGAAGAGGGAGGTAAAAGTGAGGCCACCTGCTGGTGGCCTCATGGTGATTTGCCGAGGATCCCTCAGGCGAGGGCTTGCTGAACCTGCGGTGCCTCGCCAAACCAGGCGAGCCGGTCGGCAAGGGTCACCACGGATCCCACCATGATCAGCGCCGGGCTTTCGACCCCCACCGCCAGCGCGGGTAGCTCATCGAGAGTGCCGCGAATGACCCGCTGGCAGGGCTGGGTGCCGCGCTCGATCAGCGCCACCGGGGTGTTGCCCGCCTTGCCGTGGGCCAGCAGCTGCTCGCGGATGGTGGCGCAGGATGAGAGCCCCATGTAGAACACCAGCGTCTGTTTGTCTTTGGCCAGCAGTGACCAGTCGAGATCCCGGGCGCCCCCCTTGCCGTGAGCGGTGACGAAGCGCACGCTCTGGGCGTGGTCGCGATGGGTCAGCGGAATGCCGGCGTAGGCGGCGCAGCCGCTGGCCGCGGTGATCCCCGGTACCACCTGAAAACCGATGCCGCTACCGACCAGCGTCTCCAGCTCCTCGCCGCCACGGCCGAAGATAAAGGGGTCGCCCCCCTTCAGCCGCACCACCCGTTGCCCCTTCTGCGCCTCCTCCAGCAAGAGCTGGTTGATCCCCTCCTGCGGCACGCAGTGGTTGCCCGCCTGCTTGCCGACGAAGATGCGCTTGGCGTCGCGGCGCACCAGCGCCATCACCTCGTCGGAGACCAATCGGTCATAGACCACCACGTCGGCTTGCTGCATCTGGCGCAGGGCGTGCAGGGTGAGCAGACCCGGATCGCCGGGGCCGGCCCCCACCAGCACCACTTCGCCAGCACTCTGGCTTTCGTCGGCAAACAGGTTGTCGGCCAGCTGGTTGGCAGAGGCGTGATCGCCCCGCGCCAGCGCCTGACCGAGTCGGTCTGCCCCGAGTAGCCGCTCCCAGAAGCGGCGCCGCTCGCCCATGCTGGCGAAGCGGGCCTTGACCCGCTCCCGCAGGCTGCCGGCAAAGGTCGCCACGGCACCCAGATGTTGCGGCAGCAGGGCTTCCAGTTTTTCCCGCAGCAGCCGGGCCAGCACAGGCGCCTTGCCGCCGGAGGAGATGGCCACCATCAGCGGCGAGCGGTCGATGATCGACGGCATGATGAAGCTGGAGCGCTTCGGGTCATCCACCACGTTGGCAAAGATCCGCGCCCGGTTGGCGCTTTGGTAAACCAGCGCATTCACCTCGCGCCGATCGGTAGCGGCCACCACCAGCCACTTGCCCGCCAGTTGTTCCGGCACAAATTCACCGGCCAGCCACTCGATGCTGCCGTTGGCAGCCAGTTCCGCCAGCTCGGGGTCGAGCTCGGGCGCGACCACGGTGAGCTGGGCACCGGCATCCAGCAGCAGGCGCGCCTTGCGCTCCGCTACCTCGCCGCCGCCGACCAGCAGCACGGGTTTGTTGTCGAGTCGGCAAAAGATGGGCAAGTAGTCCATGGGGCCTCCGGATCAGGCGGTTCGGGTCTGGTTGGCGGTGCTGGTGGTCTCGTGTACCGCGACCGGGCGCTCTGCTTTCGGGGTTGCATACCAGTAGCCGAGGCCCATAAAGAGAACGCCGGAGACGGTGTTGCCCAGGGTTACCCACAGCAGGTTGTGGCCGATGCCGCCCAGGGTGTAGGCCTCGGAGTGGGCGCCAAACCAGGAGAGGGCGAACAGGGTCATGTTGGCGATGGAGTGCTCGTAGCCGGAGGCGATAAAGGCCAGCAGGCACCACCAGATGGCGATGAAGCGGGCGGCCCCTTCGGTGCGCAGCGCCATCCAGATGGCGAGGCAGACCAGCCAGTTGCAGAGGATCCCCTTCATAAACAGGGTCAGGGCCGGGGCCTGAGTCTTGGCCAGCGCCACCTTGTGGGCCAGACTGCCCGCGTCCGGCAGCAGACTGCCGCCGTAGGAGTAGATGAGCGCCACCACGACGGAGCCAATCAGGTTGCCCGCCCAGGTCTGCGGCAGGATACGCAGCAGGTCGGCCATGGTGATTTTGCCCGTCTTCACCCCGAAGGTGAGGAACATGGTGTGGCCGGTAAACAGCTCGGAGCCGGCGATGATCACCAGCGTCAGGGCGATACCGAAGGTGGCCCCCATCACCAGCGGCCGGATGGCGGGATCCACCAGATTGCCGAGGGTGAAGATAAGGATGATGCCGAGGCCCACATAGGCCCCCGCCATGGCGGAGCTGAGCCAGAAGCCGAGCTTGTCGCTGCGCTCGAAGCGGTTGATGCGGGCCGCGTTGGCGGCGCACTTGTTGATGGTTTCCGTGTACATCTAGTGAGTCCTTGAAAGGGCTGCCCTCTGGCAGCCCGAAAGAGAGTGAATTTGGCTTTAGACGGCAACCCAGACCTGCTGGTCGCGTACTTCAACGGGGTAGCTTTGAACCGACATCGCAGGGTTGTCGAAACAGTGGCCATCGCTCAGGCGAAAGCGCTGCTTCTTGAGCGGGCTGGCGACCCAGAGCTCGCCGTCGTGTTCGCAGATCAGGCCCCGCGACAGCACGTTGGCGGCGAAGAAGGGATCCCGGTTGTCGATGGCGAACACCTCGGCGGCCGCGCTCGGGCGGAACAGGGCGATCTGGCGACCTTCAATGAGTGCGCAGACACCGGTTCCCGGCAGGATGTCGTTGAGTTGGCAGGCAAGTTTCATCATTTGGTCTCCACCTCGATCTGGTAGACGGGGATGCGCTCGGCCGGGGTCGCCGGTCGGTGCTGGTCGCGCTCGGCGACGAACTGAACGTCCGGATCGCGCTTGTCGCTGTTGATGAAGTGGCTGAAGCGCTTGAGCGCCTCCTCTTCATTGAGGGTGCGCGACCATTCGCACTCGTAGCTGTTGATGAGAGTCTGGATATCGCGCTCCAGCGTCTCGGCCAGCCCCAGCTTGTCATCGACGATCACTTCGCGCAGGTAGTCGACACCCCCTTCCAGATTGCCGAGCCAGACCGAGGTGCGCTGCAGTTTGTCGGCGCTGGTGACGTAGAACATCATAAAGCGGTCGATCAGCTTGATGAGGGTCTCGCGGTCGAGGTCAGACGCCAGCAGATCGGCGTGGCGCGGCTTCATGCCGCCGTTGCCCCCCACATAGAGGTTCCAGCCCGCGTCGGTGGCGATGATGCCGACATCCTTACCTTGGGCTTCCGCACATTCGCGGGTACAGCCGGAGACGCCGAACTTCATCTTGTGCGGGGTGCGAATCCCCTTGTAGCGGTTCTCGAGGAAGACCCCGAGGCCGACGCTGTCCTGCACGCCGAAGCGGCACCAGGTGCTGCCGACGCAGGTTTTGGCCATGCGCAGTGCCTTGGCGTAGGCCTGACCTGTCTCGAATCCGGCTGCCAGCAGCTTGCGCCAGATGGCCGGCAGATCATCCTTCTGGGCCCCGAACAGGCCGATGCGCTGGGCGCCGGTGATCTTGGTGTAGAGCTTGTAGTCGCGGGCCACTTCGGCCACCGCCAGCAGCCCTTCCGGGGTCACTTCGCCACCGGCCATGCGCGGGATGACTGAGTAGCTGCCGTCCTTTTGCATGTTGCCGAGGAAGATGTCGTTGGTGTCCTGCAGCGGGATGTTGCGCGGGCTCAGCACATGCTCGTTCCAGCAGGAGGCGAGGATGGAGCCGACGGTCGGTTTGCACACCTCGCAGCCATAGCCCTGACCGTGCTTGGCCAGCAGTTCGTCGAAGCTCTTGATCCCCTCCACCTTGACCAGATGGAACAGCTCCTGACGGGAGTGGGGGAAGTGGGCGCAGAGGTGGTTGTTGACCTCGATGCCTTGCTTCACCAGTTCGGCGTTGAGCACCTGACTGATGAGCGGCACGCAGCCGCCGCAGCCGGTACCGGCCTTGGTGTGCTGCTTGATGGCGGCAAGGGTGGTGTGACCCTCGGCCACCGCCTTGGCGATGTCGCCCTTGGAGACGTCGAAGCAGGAGCAGATCTGGGCGCTCTCCGGCAGGGCATCCACCCCCAGTGTCGGCTTGGCACCGGCGTAGGCGGGCAGGATCAGGGTGTCCGGGTGGCTCGGCAGCGGCAGGGCGTTGAGCATCATCTGCAGCAGGTTGCCGTAATCTTCCACGTCACCCACCAGCACGGCGCCGAGCAATCGGCTGTTGTCTTCGCTCACCACGATCTTCTTGTAGACGCCAGCCTGGTCGTCCTGAAACACATAGCTGTGGCTGCCCGGGGTGCGACCATGGGCATCACCGATGGAGCCGACGGAGACGCCGAGCAGTTTCAGCTTGGCGCTCATGTCCGCCCCCTCGAAGCGGCTATCGCCGCCGAGCAGATGGTCGACGGTGATCTGGGCCATCTTGTAGCCCGGTGCCACCAGCCCGAAGAAGCGGCCCTGCCAGGCGGCGCACTCGCCGATGGCATAGATGTCGGGGTCTGAGGTGAGGCAGTGATCGTCGATGACGATGCCGCCGCGCTCGGCGATGGCGAGATCACCGTAACGGCCCAGGGTATCTTGCGGGCGAATGCCGGTGGAGAAGACCACCACGTCCACTTCCAGCTGGCTGCCGTCGGCAAAGGCGAGGCGGTGTTTCGCCTGTTCGCCGCCATGCATCAGGATCTCGCTGGTGCTCTTGCTGGTGTGTACCTGCACGCCCATGGATTCAATCTTGCGGCGCAGCAGCTGGCCGCCCTGACCGTCGAGCTGCTCGGCCATCAGTACCGGAGCAAATTCCACCACGTGGGTCTCTAGACCCAGTGCCTTGAGGGCACCGGCGGCTTCCAGGCCAAGCAGGCCGCCACCGATCACCACCCCGCTCTTGCCGCTCCTGGCGGTGCTGCGGATGGCTTTCAGATCCTCGATGGTGCGATAGACGAAGCACTCGTGGTGCTGACTGCCCGCAATGGGCGGTACCCAGGGGTAGGAGCCGGTGGCCAGCACCAGCTTGTCGTACCCGACCACAGTGCCCTTGTTGGAGTGCACTTCGCGGTTGGCCCTGTCGATTTTTTTCACCGCTTCGCCGAGCAGCAGGCGGATGCCGTGCTTGTCGTAGAAGCCGGGTTTGACGAGGGAGAGATCTTCGCTGGTGTGATGGGAGAAGTAGGAGGAGAGATGGACGCGATCGTAGGCGGGACGGGGTTCTGCACCGAAGACGGTGATCTCGTAGCGGCCCGGGTCGGCCCGCTCGATCAACTCTTCAATGAAGCGGTGCCCCACCATGCCGTTGCCCACAACGACCAGTCTGACTTTGCTCATGATTGCCTCTAGTTTGGAGTAATAAAACATCATTCTGGGGCTAGGCTACCCAGTCAGTCGGGGCGGGCAATTGATGCAAATCAAGTGTCTATTTATATATCTCGTCAGGGGTAATTCGATAAAATTCAAAGATATACAAAATTAGGTATACCAGTTGATGATTTCTGGTGTGGCTCGGGGTGAGGGGTGGCTGAGAGCAAGAGCGCTTTAGCAAAAGCCGGGGAGTGAAAACTTCTGGCGGAAAAGGCCGGTCTCGCGCTGGGCGAGACCGGCATCAATGGGTATCAGCCGAGCAAGGCGGCGCGTCAGGCGATATGGCGGCGGAACATGGCGAGCGCCAGCGACAGGGTGACGCCGGCGATGGCGAGCAGTGGCCAGAGCAGGGGCCAAGCGGCCGACCAGTCGAACCCCTTGAGGAAGACCCCCTTGAGCAGCACGATGAAGTGGGTGAGGGGGTCGATGGCCGCCAGCCACTGGAACACCTGCGGCATGTTCTCTACCGGCGAGATGTAGCCCGAGAGGATCACCGCCGGTACGGTGAAGGAGAAGACCCCGAGAAACGCCTGCTGCTGGGTCGAGCAGAACGACGAGATGAAGAGCCCGATCCCGGCCAGCGCCAGCCCGTAGCAGACCATGCCCGCCATCAGCAGGCTGAGGCTGCCGGCAAAGGGGAGGTGAAAGACAAAACGGGCGGCCAGCGCGACTATGCACCCTTGTCCCACCGCCACCATGATGCCGGGCACCGCCTTGCCCGCCATGATCCAGCCCGCGGTGAGGGGGGAGACCAGCAGCTGATCGAAGGTGCCCTCCTCCCGCTCCCGTGCGACCGAGAGGGCGGTGACAATCAGGCAACCGGTGGTGGTGATGATGGCCACCAGCGCCGGCAGGATATGCCAGTGGAACTCGACGTTGGGATTGTAGAGGTTGCGTACCGCCAGCTCGGGTTGCCCCTTGCCCTCACTTTGCCAGCGGGCGATCACCTGACTGATGTAGCCCGCCGCCACCTGACCACCGTTGGAGCGGCGGCCGTCGATGATCAGCTGTACCTTGGCCGGTTCGCCGCGCGCCAGCCGGCGCGAGAAATCCCCCGGAATAATCAGCCCGAGCAGTGCCTGTTGCCCGGTGATGGCCTCGGTCATGCCCGCCTCGCCTTGCACCGGGATGATGGTGGTAAAGGCGGGCATATGGGTGAGGCGCTCCAGCAGCTCGCGGCTCTGGGCGCCGCCATCCTGGTTGTAGATGGCCAGCGTGTTGCCGGTTACCTCCAGAGTGGCGGCGAACGGGAAGAGGGCGGTTTGCAGCAGCACCGGCATGATGAGCAGAAAGCGCCCCTGGGTATTGCCCATCAGGGCCTGCAGCTCTTTTCGGATCAGCCACCAGAGTCGGATCAGCATGGGTTACTCCAGAGTGCGCCGCGTCTTGCGGGCGGTCAGGACCAGCCAGAAACCGGCCAGCAGCAGCAGACAGAAACCGTTGACCAGCAGGATCGAGAAGACGCTGCCCGCCTGATAGAGGGTCTGCAAGGAGCTTGCGAAGTAACGGGCCGGAATGAGGTGGGTGATGGCCCGCAGCAGCGGCGGCATGCTGGCGATCTCGAACACGAAGCCCGACAGCATCACCGCGGGCAGAAAGGCGGCGATCAGCGCCGCCTGCGCGGCGTTGAACTGGCTGCGCATCACGGTGGAGAGGAACAGCCCGAGCCCGAGGGCGCTGCCGAGAAAGACGCTGGTGACCAGAAAGAGCAGCAGCAGGGAGCCGCGCCACGGCACGCCCATTACCGCCACCGAGAAGAGCAGGCAGAGCAGCATGGCGATGATGCCGAGGCCATAGTAGGGCAGTAGCTTGGAGAGCAGCAGCTCCCCCTTGGTGACCGGGGTGGCGAGCAGCGCCTCCATGGTGCCGCGCTCCCACTCCCGCGCCACCACCAGCGAGGTGAGCAGGGCACCAATGATGGTCATCACCACCGCAATGGAGCCCGGCACCAAAAAGTTGCGGCTCACCAGTGCCGGGTTGAACCAGGCGCGGCTCTCTATCGACACCGGCATGGCAACCCCTTCGCCCGCGAGCCACCCCTGCCAGATCCCCTGCACATAGTTGGTGACGAAGTTGGCGGTGTTGGGCTCGGAGCCATCGGTCAGCAGCAGCGCCTGCGGCGTGCCATTGCCCTGACCGGCCATGGCGCGGGAGAAGCCGTCATCGATCACCAGCAGGCCGCGGATCTCGCCACGGGCCAGACTGGCGAGCAGGGACTCCTTGCTCGGGCCGCTGTGGATCTCCAGCGCGGTTGAGCCGCGCAGGGCCTGCTCCAGCCGCACCGCCGGAGCGCCGCTGTCGGTACGCCAGATGCCGAGGCGCAGATGGTCCACATCGAGATTGATGGCGTAACCCATCACCACCAGCAGCACCACCGGCATGATGAAGGCGATGAGGATGCTGCTCGGGTCACGGACGATTTGCAGCGTCTCCTTGCGGCAGAGGGCCAGCAGTCGCCGACGGTTGATGCTCATGCTTCCTCCTCGCTGGCCCGCTCGACCAGGGTGATAAAGGCCTCTTCCATTGTTGGCAAAGAACAGGTCGGCAAGGAGCCGGTTGGCAAAGAGGTCGCCGCCTCTTTGGCAGCCAGCCCCTTGAGATCGTCCGGGGTGCCGAGCGCCAGCAGCTTGCCGCGATAGATGAGGGCGATGCGGTCGCAATACTCCGCCTCATCCATAAAGTGGGTGGTGACCAGCACGGTGACGCCGTGGTCGGCCAGCGCGTTGATGTGCGACCAGAACTCGCGCCGGGTTACCGGGTCGACCCCGGAGGTGGGCTCGTCGAGAAACAGCAGCGGCGGCTCGTGCAGCAGAGCGCAGGCCAGCGATAAGCGCTGGCGCAGACCGAGCGGCAGGGATTCCGCCTTCTGATCGAGCCAGGGGGTGAGGGCAAAGGCAGCCACCATGGCGTCGATCCTCGTCTGCTGGTGGCGGCCGAACAGGCCGTAGATACCGGCGAAGAAGGAGAGGTTCTGCGCCACGGTGAGCTGCTTGTAGAGGGAGAACTTCTGCGCCATGTAGCCGAGACGCTGGCGCGCCGCCGAGGGGCTGTGAGCCAGATCGATGCCGGTCACCAGCGCCTGCCCCTCGCTCGGACGCAGCAGGCCGCACTCCATCTTGAAGGTGGTGGACTTGCCCGCCCCGTTGGGGCCGAGCAGGCCGAAGATCTCGCCGCGGCGCACCGCAAAGCTGACATCATCGGTGGCGGCAAAATCGCCGAAGCGCTTGGTGAGGTGGCGCGCCTCGATCACCGCCTCGGGGGAGACTCCCTGCGGCAGTTCGGCTTCCCGCATCCCGGCTGCCAGACTTGACTCCCCGCCGGGGCCGCCGCCGAGCAGGTCGAAAAAGGCATCCTCCAGCCGGGGCTGGGCCGGTTGAAAGGCGCCGTTGGCCAGTTGCAGCTCCGCCAGCGGCGGGGGCGTCATGCCCGGGTGCAGCAGCAGGCGAACCCGCTCCCCCGCCACCGCGCCATCCATCACCGCCGGGTGAGCCAGTGCCCGGCGCAGCAGGGCGCGCCGCTCGCGGCCATCCAGTTGCCCCGCCTCCAGCAGCCAGCAGCGGCTGGCCATGGCTCCCATCAGATCGGCCGGGGTGCCGCTGGTGCGCACCTCGCCATCCGCCATCAGCAGCACGTGGTCGCACAGCTCCGCCTCATCGAGATAGGCGGTACTCCAGAGCACCGTCATCCCTCCCTTGGCCAGCTCGCGCACCATCTGCCAGAGGGCGCGGCGGGAGATGGGATCGACCCCGACCCCCGGTTCGTCCAGCAGCAGCACATCCGGGGTGCCGAGCAGGGCGCAGGCCAACCCGAGCTTCTGTTTCATCCCGCCAGAGAGCTTGCCCGCCGGTCGTGCGGTGAAGCGGGCAAGATCGGTGAAGGCGAGCAGCCGCGCAAAGGTGGGCGTGCGTTCGGGCTCCAGTATGCCGCGCAAGTCAGCGTAGAGGGTGAGGTTCTCCAGCACGCTGAGATCCTCGTAGAGGCCGAACTGCTGGGGCATGTAGCCAAGGCGCTGGCGCAGCAGATCTCCCTCGCTCACCGGATCCAGCCCCAGCACCCGGATGGTGCCCGCTTCCGGGATCAGCAGACCGGCCAGCAGGCGCAGCAAAGTGCTCTTGCCCGCGCCGTCGGGGCCCACCAGCCCGGTGATGCCGCCAGCCGGAATGGTGGCCGAGATGGTGTTGAGGGCGACCCGCTCGCCAAAGCGTTTGGTGAGCCCCTCAAGGGAGATTGCGCAGCTCATGGCGCCAGCCTGACAGTGACCGGCATCCCCTGTCGCAGGGCCGGGTCGGGATCCTGCACCACGATGCGCAGTCGGTAGACGAGGTGAGTGCGCAAGTCAGGCGTCTCCACCGATTTCGGGGTGAACTCGGCGGTCGGCGAGACAAATCCCACCACCCCGTGATAGGGCTTGTCCGGCCGCGAGTCGGTGGTGAGGGTCACTTTGGCTCCGCTCGGGAAGTGGCCGAGCCAGGGCTCTTCCACATAGGCGCGCACCCAGACTGGCGCAGTCAGGGAGAGGTTGAAGGCGGTCGCTCCGCTCTGCACCATGCTGCCGTTCTCGATGGCGCGGCTGATGATGATGCCATCGCTGGGGGCGGTCAGGCTGGCATCTGCCAGCGCCAGTTCGGCACTGGCGAGCGCCGCTTTGGCCCCTTCCAGCTGGGCATCGGACTGGGCGATTTCCTCCGGGCGGTAGCCGGTTTCGAGCTGGGCGAGCTGTTCGCGTGCGGAGCGTACCTGCGCCCGGGTCTGATCCCGCTGGGAGCGGGCGGTATCGAGCTGACCGCGGGAGATGGCGCCGGTGGCGGCCAATGCGCTCTGGCGGCGCCACTGCTGGTCGGCTTCCAGTGCAGCGGCTTCGGCGGCGGCCAGTGCGGCCCGGGCGCGGTCGGTCTCTTCGCTGCGATAGCCTTTGTGGATCAAGGCGTTGGCGGCAGTGAGCGCAGCCAGATTGGCGCGGGCGCTGTCGCGGCTGTGGGTGAGGGGAACCGGATCGAGGCGGGCCAGCAGTTGACCGGCTTTTACCCTATCCCCCTCATCAACCAGCACCTGATCGACGCGGCCGCCGACCCGAAAGGCCAGATTGACGTCGCGAATATCGACGTTGCCGTAGAGGATGGATCCGTCAGCCGGGCGCCCCTGCCACCAGAGGTAGCCACCGATAACGGTTAGCAGCAGGGCTACGATTGCAATGCGTTGCTTCATACCGCTTCTCCTTGAGGATGGCTCTGCAACCAGAGGTAACCACTGAGAACCGCCAGCAGCAGAGCTACCATCGCGATGCGTTGTTTCATGCCGCTTCTCCTTCTTTCATGTCGGTGGGGCGCAGGCCGCGCAGGGCCCATACCAGCCGCTGTCTGGCGGCCTCGGGGTTGTCTATCTGGCTGAGAAAGGGGGCGGCCTGTTCGGGCAGCCAGCCGAGCTGACGACCGCTGCCGGCGATCACCAGCGGCAGGCCGACCGACCCCATGATGAAGATCATCAGCTGGAGCGGGTGACCCGCGACCAGCGACCCTTCTACCTGTGCCATCCGTACCTGCTCGATCAGCAGCAGGGGATGACGGCGCGGCAGGCTGAGCAGAAAGCGCTGGGCCGCCCCTTCGCCCGCCAGCGCATCGCCAAACAGGTGGTTGATAAAGCCGCGCTGGCGCGCCACCAGCCCGATCAGCGCCTCCATGGTGGCCTCGAACATGGCGATGGCAGAGGGGTAGGAGCCTTTGGCTGCCACCGCCTTGAGCTCGTCATAGAGGGGGGCGTACCAGAGCTCGACCAGCTCGTCGATAAAGGCATCGCGGTTGCCGAAGTGGTAGACGAAGGAGCCGAGGTTCACCTCGGCCGCCGCCGCCAGCTCGCGCACCGTCAGGCCGCGCAGCCCCTTCTCGGTGGCGATGGCGAGGCCGGTATCGAGCAGTTTCTGCCGGGTTGGATTCATCTTTCTGGTTCCTGCTGCACAGATTTTGATCTGATTTATACGTATGTATAAATCAGCCACCGAGAATAGGAAAGATCTTTTTTTGAGCAGATTTCAGCGGGGATGAAAAACGGCGGGCGTTCGCAAGGAGAGGTTTGGAAACGGTTTTGGATTGAACGGGTTGCCGTAGGTGTGGGCGCTGGTGGCGAGATGAAGGAGGCGATTGAGAAATAAAAACGCCTCCGCGAAGGGAGGCGTTTTTCATCGTGATGGCTGGGCGAGCTTACAGAATAAAGCGGCTCAGATCCTCATCCTCGACAAGCGCACCGAGGTGGGCGTTGACGTAGTCGGTGTCGATGACAAAGGTCTCGCCGGACTTCTCGGAGGCGTCGTAGGAGATATCTTCCATCAGGCGCTCCATCACGGTGTGCAGACGACGGGCACCGATATTCTCGGTACGCTCGTTGACCTGCCAGGCCGCTTCGGCCAGACGGCGGATGCCATCCTTGGTGAACTCGATGTTGACCCCTTCGGTGGCCATCAGCGCCTTGTACTGATCGGTCAGCGAGGCGTTAGGTTCGGTCAGGATGCGCTCGAAGTCATCTGTGGTGAGTGCGGTCAGCTCGACCCGGATCGGCAGACGGCCCTGCAGCTCGGGGATGAGGTCGGACGGCTTGGCGATCTGGAAGGCGCCGGAGGCGACAAACAGGATGTGGTCGGTCTTGACCATGCCGTGCTTGGTGTTGACGGTGCAACCTTCAACCAGCGGCAGCAGGTCGCGCTGAACCCCTTCACGGGAGACATCCGGGCCCGAGCTCTCGCCACGCTTGCAGATCTTGTCGATCTCGTCGAGGAAGACGATGCCGTTGTTCTCGACCGCGGCGATCGCTTTCTGCTTCAGCTCTTCCGGATTGACCAGACGGGCAGCTTCCTCTTCGATCAGTGCCTTCATGGCCTCTTTGACCTTGATCTTGCGCTTCTTCTTCTGGTTCTGACCCAGGTTCTGGAACAGTCCCTGCAGCTGGTTGGCCATCTCTTCCATGCCCGGCGGGGTCATGATTTCGACGCCCATCGGGGAGGCGGAGAGCTCCAGCTCGATCTCCTTGTCATCCAGCTGACCTTCACGCAGTTTCTTGCGGAAGATCTGGCGGGTGTTGGAGTTGTCGGCTTTCTCTTCCTCACCCCAGGTGTTGCGCGGGTTGGGCAGCAGGGCGTCGAGGATGCGCTCTTCGGCGGCTTCCTCGGCGCGGTATTTCATCTTCTCCATCTCGGTTTCGCGCACCAGCTTGATGGCGGCATCGGTCAGATCGCGGATGATGCTGTCCACTTCCTTGCCGACATAGCCCACTTCGGTGAACTTGGTCGCTTCCACCTTGATGAAGGGGGCGTTGGCCAGCTTGGCCAGACGACGGGCGATCTCGGTCTTGCCGACACCGGTCGGACCGATCATCAGGATGTTTTTCGGGGTCACTTCATGGCGCATCTCTTCGTTGAGCTGCATCCGGCGCCAGCGGTTGCGCAGGGCAACGGCCACCGCGCGCTTGGCATCGGCCTGACCAATGATGTGACGATCCAGTTCGTGGACGATTTCTCTCGGGGTCATCTCGGACATGATGGTGTTCCTGTATCCGGGGCGGGCAGTGCCCACCCCTTGGGAAATTGGGTTGGCTGGCGCCTTATTTGGCGGCGTAGTCCAGCACTTCGATGGTGTGGTTGCCGTTGGTGAAGACGCAGATGTCGCCCGCAATCTTGAGGGACTTCTCGACAATGGTCCTGGCATCCAGCTCGGTATTTTCCAGCAGGGCGATGGCGGCGGACTGGGCAAAGTTGCCGCCGCTGCCGATGGCGATGAGATCGTGCTCCGGCTGCACCACGTCACCGTTGCCGGTGATGATGAAGGATTTGTGTTCGTCGGCCACGGCCAGCAGCGCTTCGAGGCGGCGCAGGGCGCGATCGGTGCGCCAATCTTTGGCCAGCGCCACGGCGGCGCGCTCCAGATTACCCTGATGGGCCTGCAGTTTTGCTTCGAAACGCTCGAGCAGGGTGAAGGCGTCGGCAGTACCGCCAGCAAAACCTGCCAGCACCTTGCCGTTATAGAGACGATGAACCTTGCGGGCGTTGCCCTTCATGACGGTGTTGCCAAGAGAGACCTGGCCATCGCCACCGATGACGACCTGACCGTTGCGGCGAACTGAAACTATGGTAGTCACTTTACTTACCTCGCTTGAGCCGAATAACGGCCTGACTGTGCATGGCAAGAAAGATGGGGATGGCAAACGGGCTTTTCAACCCTGCCTTTGGTCGGGATAAACGGGGTAGCAAACAGGGTGGGTGCGAGTGGCACCAAAAGAACAGGGCCGGGTGTTGCCACCCGGCCTTGCGTCATCGGTATGCGGATTACCCTTTCTTGGGAATGCAGCCGCTGATGCCGGAGCTCTGCAGCTTGCCGTTGGCCGCGTCGGCGGCCGCCTTGCCGTTGAAGGGGCCCACCATCACCTTGTAGACGGTGCCGTTGGCCGTGTTGACCACCTGCAGGCTGGAAGAGAGACCGGCGGTGAAGGCGATACGTGCCTTGAGCGACTCTGCGGAATCCTGCGAGCGCAGAGCCGCGCACTGCATCATATAGCGACTGCTGTCGGCGGCTGCGGTCTGGGCTGGTGGGGTAGCCGCTTTGGCCTTGGCTGCTTCGGCCCGCTCCCGCTCCAGCTCGGCACGGATCTCCCGCTCCATCCGTTCCCGTTCGGCCTGGCGATCGATCACCTGTTTCCGAGCGCTGGCAACGGGCGCACCGTTGTCAGGCGTTGTCGCCGGATTGGTCTGATAGGGTTTAGACTGGCCGATGGGCGTCCCCGGTTGGGGAATGTCGGTCGGTACCGGTTGCGGCAGCTTTTCCGGCTGCAGTGTCAGAGTATCGGCGGGGGGCGGTGGCAGCACGCCCGGCTGGGGCGGTGGCTCGATAACATCGACCTGCTTGTTCTCAAGCCGTTCGATGTAGCTCCACTTCTCCTGTGGCAACCCGTTGTTCTGTGGTTTTGGCTTGTTGGCCTTTACCTGCTCTTCGATGGTGGGGGCGTCGCTGCCCTTGCCATTGATCATGTAAAGGAAGCCACCAAAGCCTGCCAGCAGTGCCACGACCAGCAGCACTGGAATAACAGGAAAGCGGCGAGGGGCCGCTTTCTTGCTGTTTCGACCACCCGCCCGACGTCGCGGGCGGCTGCCGACATAATCCCGGGTTGCCATCTATTACATGCGCTCCAGGGTATGGATGCCCAGTACGCCGAGGCCCAGTTTCAGCACCTTTGCGGTGGCGGCGCACAGCAGCAGACGGCTCTGACGGGTTGCTTCGTCCACGCCATCCTTGTTGATCGGGCAGGCTTCATAGAAGGTCATGAAGTTGCCGGACAACTCGTACAGGTAGGTACAGAGCAGGTGCGGCATGCCTTTGTCGGCCACACCGTTGACCGCGTCGGAGAACTGGATCAGCTTCTGGGCCAGCACCTCTTCCGCTTCCTCGTGCAGGGTCACATTGCCGGTCAGGGTAGCTGCATCGACGCCAGCCTTGCGGAAGATGGACTGGATACGGGTGTAGGCATACTGCAGGTAAGGGGCGGTGTTGCCTTCAAACGACAACATCAGATCCCAGTCGAAGATGTAGTCGGTAGTGCGGTTCTTGGAGAGATCCGCATACTTGACCGCGCCCATGGCGATGGCGTTGACCACCTGGGCTTTCTCTTCGGCAGAGAGGTCGCTGTTGCGGCTCTCCAGCAGCGCAGCGGCGCGCTCTTCCGCTTCGTTCAGCAGATCAACCAGCTTGACGGTACCACCGGAGCGGGTCTTGTAGGGACGACCATCCTTGCCCAGCATCATGCCGAAGGCGTGGTGCTCGAGCGGCACGGATTCCGGCACATAGCCCGCTTTGCGGGTGATGGTCCAGGCCTGCATCAGGTGCTGGTGCTGACGGGAGTCGATGAAGTACATGACTCGGTCGGCGCCCAGCGTCTCATAACGGTATTTGGCACAGGCGATGTCGGTGGTGGTGTAGAGGAAACCGCCATCGCTCTTCTGGATGATGACGCCCATGGCCTCGCCATCCTTGTTCTTGAACTCGTCCAGGAAGACCACGGTAGCGCCTTCGCTCTCGACCGCCAGCCCCTTGGCTTTCAGGTCGGCAACGATCTCGGGCAGCATGTCGTTGTACATGGACTCGCCCATGATGTCCTTGTTGGTCAGGGAGACATTCAGGCGGTCGTAGTTGATCTGGTTCTGTTCCATGGTCATGTCTACCAGCTTCTTCCACATGGTACGGCAGTACTCATCGCCGCCCTGCAGCTTGACCACGTAGTTACGGGCACGCTCGGCGAAGGCTTCGTCTTCGTCGTAGCAACGCTTGGCCTGGGTGTAGAAGGCTTCCAGATCCTTGAGCGCCATGTCGCTGGCGTGCTCGTTGGACATTTTCTCCAGATAGGCGATCAGCATGCCGAACTGGGTGCCCCAGTCGCCGATGTGGTTGGCACGGATCACTTTGTGGCCGAGGAATTCCAGCGCGCGCGCAGCCACGTCACCGAGTACGGTGGAGCGGATGTGGTGCACCGCCATCTCTTTGGCCACGTTGGGGGCGGAGTAGTCCACCACCACGGTCTGCGGGGTCGGCAACTTCACGTTGGCGTTGGCAGAGGTCACCATGGCCTCGACCTGACCGGCCAGCCAGCGCTGGTCGAAGAAGAAGTTGATGAAGCCGGGACCGGCGATCTCGACCTTGGCGATCAGGTCGGAGGCAGGCAGGTGCTCGATGATGGCCGCTGCCAGCTCACGGGGATTCTTGCGGGCCGGTTTGGCCAGCAGCATGGCCAGGTTGGTAGCCAGGTCGCCGTGAGCTTTTTCCTTGCATCGGTCTACTTGCACGCGGGCTTCCAGGTCTGCCGGCAGGACGCCTGCTGACTTGAGATTGGTTACCGTTTGTTCAAGTAGATGATGAATATGCTCTTTCATAACTGACCACCAAGGTTGCGCGTCGAAAAATGACTGATATATAAGGGCGTGAATTTTACCCGCATCGGCCCGAGAAAACTATAGGGATGACCCGCCGCTCGCTGTCGGACGGATATTTCACTGCGTTTGGCGCCATATTCCAGAATATTGGGCGGAAATTACGGTGCTTATCCATTTCTACTGCATATCGAAGCGGCTTGTCCAGGCTATTTTCCCCTGATTGTTAAGGGTTTTTCCTTTCCCGATGACGGGAATGATCTCCTCCCTCTGGCCCGGCGTATCAACAGAGGTTCCCAACCGAGGAGTTTGCGATGCGACTGGCGCTGTTTCCCCTATCTGCCCACCTGCTGCCCGGCGGTGTCATGCCGCTGCGGATCTTCGAACCGAGATACCAGCGGATGATCGCCGAGGCGGGGGAGTCCGGCTTTGCCCTCTGCATGGTGGACCCTCGCCAGCCCGACGCCCTGCGCAACATGCTGCCCATCGCCACCCGGGTCACCATCATCGATTTCGACCGGCTGCCGGACGGCATGCTGGGGATCACGGTGCAGGGGGTGGAGCGGGTGCAGATAGAGGATCTGTGGCAGGAGCAGGATGGCCTGCGTATCGGCGAGGTGACGCCGCTGACGGCCTGGCCGCCCCGCCGGCTCCATCCTGATCAGCAACCACTGGTTGATGCGCTGCGGGAGGTGTTTGCCGATTATCCCGACTATGCCGCCCTCTATCCCGCGCCCCGCTGGGATGATGGCAACTGGGTGGCCCAGCGCTGGCTGGAGGTGCTGCCTATCCCCCCTGAACAGAAACAACTGCTGCTGGCCGCCGCCGACAATCAGCCCGCCATCGCCCTGCTCAAGGGGGTGCTGGTGGCCAGCCACTGATTTTTTCCTGACCCGCTGATCCGCCACTGCCGCAGCGCCGTATAAGTCATCACCACAGCATGTTCGACAGCACACCAAAGGGATGGCGCAATGGCATATACTGGCCAACCACACTCGACCATACGCAGGACCTCGCCCGTGATGGATAACCCGGATGGCGACCTCAAATCTCTGCTGATCAGGGTGGCTGAGCAGGCCGACAAGGCTGCTTTTGCCCGCCTGTTCAAACACTTTGCGCCGCGCATTCGCAGCTATGGCCTGCGCCACCTCGGCAACGAGGCCAACGCCATGGAGCTGGTGCAGGAGACCATGCTGCTGGTGTGGCAGAAAGCGCGCCTCTATCACCCCGAGAAGGGGGCGCCGACCACCTGGATCTACACAGTGATGCGCAACCAGTGCTTCGATCTGCTGCGCCGACGCCGTGCCAGCAAGGAGGATCTCTGCGCCGAGGAGCTGTGGCCGGTGCTGGAGTTTCAAGCCGAAGAGGAGCATCTGAGCGGAGGCGAGGATGCCGTGCTGACCCGCCAGATGGCCCACTATCTGGGCACCCTGCCGGAGCCGCAACAGCAGGTGGTGCGTGGCATCTATCTGCAGGAGTTCTCCCAGCAGGAGCTGGCGGAGCGCCTTGGCGTGCCGCTCGGTACTATCAAGTCCCGCCTCAGACTGGCGCTACAGAAACTGAAAGAGCAAGTGGAGCAAGGCCATGATTAAAGCCCATCCAACCGACCCTATGCTGCGCGCCTTCGCCGCCGACGAGCTCCCTCTGCCGCTGGCAGTCGGGCTATCCGCCCACTGCGAACTCTGCCCCGAGTGTGCTGCCCGACTGAAGACATTCGAAGAGGAGCTGGCGCAGCAATATCTTGCCTCGCCAGCAGAGCCCGAGCTGGCCTCCCGCGATGACGTGGCGCTGGACGCAGGGTTTGATGCCATGCTGGCGGATATTCTGGCCCAGCCGCTGGCAGAGCCCCTCTCCGAGCCAACACATGACCAACCCCGAGCACAGCCCGGCGAGCTGGAGGTGGCCGGTCAGGCCTACCGTTTGCCACGGGTGCTGGCCCGCTACCGTTCGCCCAAGTGGCGCCATATCGGGGTCATTCGTCAGCAGAGTCTGCCGCTGGACGAGATGGGGGCGCGCGCCAGCCTGCTCCATATCGAAGCGGGCGGTCGCATCCCCGAGCACACCCATCAGGGCTATGAGCTGACTTTGCTGCTGGCTGGCAACATTCAGGATGGCGATACTCTTTACAAGGCGGGAGATTTCATCTGGCGCGATGCCAGCCACTCTCACAGCCCGCATACGCCGGACGGTTGCCTCTGCTACACGGTGCAGGATGCGCCGGTGCAGTTCACCAAGGGGTTGTCGCGGCTGCTGAATGGCATCAGCCAGCACCTCTACTGAGCACTATGACGCCATAGAAAAAGGGACCAGATTGGTCCCTTTTTTCATTTGATTGCTGGTTGCCGGTCAGGCGACAAACACCAGATAGACGGCGAATGCCACGATAAAGCGGTAGATGGCGAACGGGATAAAGTCGATGCGGCGGATCAATGTCAGGAAGGTCTTGATCGCAAACATCGCTACCACGAAGGCGGTGATAAAGCCCACTGCAAACATCGGGAAGTCGGCCATCGAGAGGAAATCGCGGCTCTTGTAGAGATCAAGCCCGCTGGCCGCCACCATCATGGGCACCGCCATGATGAAGGAGAACTCGGCGGCTGCGTGACGACTGATCCCCATCAGCATGCCACCACTGATGGTGGCGCCGGAGCGGGAGAAGCCGGGCCACAGGGCCAGACACTGGAACAGACCGATGCCGAACGCCTGCTTGTAGCTGATGTCATCCAGGGTTTCTGCTGTGACGGCCGGGCGGAACTTCTCGGCGATGATCAGCAGGATGCCCCCCGCGACCAGCGCGTACATGACGGTCTGCGGACCAAACAGGTTGGCCTTGATCCAGCTGTGGATGGCCAGACCGACCACGATGGCGGGCATCATGCCGAGGATGACGTGGATCAGCGACAGGGTGGCGTGATCCCGGGACTGCTTCTGGCCGAAGTGGATGCCAATCAGGCCAAACAGGCGGCGCCAGAAGACGGCGACCACGGCGAGGATGGAGCCAAGCTGGATCACCACTTCGAAAGTGGCAGCTTTGGGCCCTTCAAAGCCCAGCAGATGGCCGACGATAATCATGTGGCCGGTGGAGGAGACGGGGAGGAACTCGGTCAGCCCCTCGACGACGCCCAGAATAAAGGCGACCAGCAGGCTATAGGTGTCAGTCATCGAACAAACAATCCTTAACTTCGTTGATGTAAAAACGCCCCGGGAGGGTCTCGGGGCGGCTTATCTTGCTCGAATGTTGCTGGCGCTGCTACGGAAAAATTGTGAAACCTTTAAGTCAGTCGCGGATAAAACGGTAGCGGGTCTGATGGTGATAGCGCTCGCCCGGCAGCAGCCAGGGGTTGCCCAGCTCGGGGCGATTGGGGCTGTCCGGCAGCTGTTGTGCCTCAAGACAGAAGCCGTCGTGATCCCGGTGCGCCAAACCCTGGCGATTCGGGGTATTGGCCAGCCAGTTGCCGGTATAGAGCTGCAGCGAGGGCTGGTTGGTGTAGACCTCCATTGCCAGCTGTCTGTCATCCGATACCACGCGAGCAGCCCACTCCTGCGCCGGGCCGTTTAGCACAAAGGCGTGGTCGTATCCCTTGGCCTGTTGCTGCTGGGGATGGCTCAGCCAATCCAGCCCGACAAGGCGCTCTTGGCGCAGATCGAATGGCCCCTCCACCGGGGTGATGGCGATCGGCAAACCGCTCGGGTCGGTCGGCAGGAAGTGGTCGGCATTGATGCTGATGAGGTGGTCACGCACATCGCCGCCGTCGGGGTTGTCATCGAGATTGAAGTAGGCGTGGCTGGTGAGGCTGACCGGCGTAGCGGCATCCGTGCTGGCGATGAAATCCACCACCAGATCGCTCTGCTCCAGCCGGTACTCCAGGGTTACCCGCAGATTGCCGGGAAAGCCCTGATCCCCCGCCCGGGAGAGCAGCACCAGCTTGACCCGATCCGCTTCCAGCTCTTTGATTTGCCACCGCTGGCGATGAAAGCCCGCCTGCCCGCCATGCAGGCAGTTGGGTGCCTGATTGGCATCCAGCGGCCAGCGCTGGCCATCGCGTAGCAGTTCGGCGCCGCCGATGCGGTTGGCAAAACGTCCCGCCACCGCGCCCAGCCACACCTGTTGGGCTGGATAGGCGTTGTCGGCACAACCCAGCAGCACTTCGCGCCGTTTGCCCGCCACCGGCAGGGTGAGGGATGTGAGGGTGGCGCCGAAGTCGAGGCCGCGCAGGCGCAGCCCCTCCTCGTTTTCCAGTTCGAATGGTGTCATGGCGCTGCTCATAGCTTGCCTGCACCGGCGTTGGCAGAGCAGACGTAGCAGTCAGCCTTGAGGCCGAAGCGGGTCGGATACTCGGCCTCAACCGCGGCGATCACCTCGGCCACCTTCTCCGGGCGCAGCAGGGCGACCACGCAGCCGCCGAAGCCGCCGCCGGTCATCCGCACGCCGCCATTTGTGCCGATCTTGGCCTTGATGATCTCCACCAGACCGTCGATGGCGGGCACTGTGATCTCGAAGTCATCGCGCATGGCGGCGTGCGACTGGGCCATCAGCTCGCCGAGGCGGGTCAGATCGTGGCTCGCCAGTGCATCGGCGGCGGCCAGGGTGCGGGCATTTTCACCGACGATATGGCGGGCACGGCGATAGCAAGCATCATCCAGCCCGGCCTTGCCCGCTTCCAGTCCGGCCAGATCGAGGTCGCGCAGCGCCTTGACCCCGTAGTGACGGGCGGCGGCCTCGCACTGCTGGCGACGGGTGTTGTATTCGCTGTCTACCAGACCGCGGCGCACGTTGGAGTTGACGATCAGCACCGCCAGATCGCTGGGCATTGGGATGAGACGGGTCTCCAGCGAGCGGCAGTCGAGCAGCAGGGCGTGGTCAGTTTTGCCGCTGGCGGAGATCATCTGATCCATGATGCCGCAGTTGCAGCCGACGAACTTGTTCTCCGCCTGCTGGCCGTTGAGGGCGATCTCGGCCTGAGTGATGGCGAGCCCCAGTGCCTCCTTGAAGGCCTGACCGATGGCCACTTCCAGTGAGGCGGAGGAGGAGAGCCCCGCCCCCTGCGGCACGTTGCCGGAGACCACCAGATCGAGGCCGCGCAGGGCATAGCCGCGCTCCTGCAGATATTTCACCACGCCGCGGATGTAGTCGCTCCAGCGCTGGCTGGGGTGGTGCTCGATGGGCTGGTCGAGGTCGAACTGGTCGCGCTGGTTGTCGTAGTCGGCGGCGATCACCTGTACTTGCCGGTCATCGCGCAGGCCGATGGCGACGCAGGTCTCGTAGTCGATGGCGCAGGGCAGCACGAAGCCGTCGTTGTAGTCGGTATGTTCACCGATGAGGTTGACGCGGCCGGGGGCGCGCACCAGCAGATCGGGCGCTTTGGCAAATTGCTCGGCAAAAACGGTGCTGACGCGTTGGCTCGGGGTCATAGGGCCTCCTCATTGGTTTGATTGGTCTGGTTGTAGTGAATGGGGCTCAGCGCTCGCAGCCGCTCGGCGGCCTGCTCGGGGGTAAGGTCGCGCTGGGTTTCGGCCAGCATCTCGAAGCCGACCATGAATTTGCGCACGGTGGCGGAGCGCAGCAGGGGCGGATAGAAGTGGGCATGTAGTTGCCACGCCTCGGGGCAATCCGACTTGGGCGGTGCAAAGTGCCAACCCATGGAGTAGGGGAAGCTGCACTCGAACAGGTTGTCGTAGCGGCTGGTGAGCTCCTTGAGCGCCACCGCCAGATCCTGTTGCTGGGCCTGGGTCAGGTTGAGCATGGAGGGGACGTGCGCCTTGGGCAGCAGCAGGGTTTCGAACGGCCAGGCGGCCCAGAAGGGGACGACGGCGAGCCAGTGCTCGGTCTCCACCACGATGCGCGAGCGATCCGCCAGCTCCCGCTCCACATACTCCAGCAGCATGGGGCGGCCATGCTCGGCCAGCCAGTCGCGCTGGTGCTGCTCTTCGCGGGCGATCTCGTTGGGCAGGAAGTCGCTGCCCCAGATCTGGCCGTGGGGGTGCGGGTTGGAGCAGCCCATGACGGCCCCTTTGTTTTCAAATACCTGCACCCACTCCCACTGGGCTGACAGCTCGGCGACCTGATCCATCCAGGTGGTGATCACCCCTTCGATGGCGGGCAGCGGCAGCTCGGGCAGGGTCTTGCCGTGATCCGGCGAGAAGCAGATCACCCGGCTGGTGCCGCGGGCGGCCTCCAGTTTCAGCAGGGGATCGCTGGCGCTATCGGCGGCCGGGGTATCCTGCATCAGAGCGGCGAAGTCGTTGGTAAAGACGAAGGTGCCTTTGTAGTCGGGGTTGATGTCGCCGGTGACCCGGGTGTTGCCCGCGCAGAGGAAACAGTCGGGATCGTGGGCCTGTTTGGGGGCCTGACTCACCTTCTCCACCTGTCCCTGCCAGGGGCGTTTGGCCCGGTGGGGGGAGACCAGCACATACTGGCCGGTCAGCGGGTTGAAGCGGCGATGGGGATGATCGACGGGGTTGAACATCATCTCTCCTGAATAAGGTATTGAAAAATAGAGTCGTTTATTACCGGGGAGCAGGCAGACCTACTCCTCGTAACCGTTCGGATTGGCGAATTGCCAGCGCCAGCTGTCGGCGCACATGGCGTCGATGTTGCGGGTCGTCTGCCAGCTCAGCTCACGCTGCGCCTTGGCCGGATCGGCCCAGCAGGCGGCGATGTCGCCCGGGCGGCGCGGTTCGATGCGAAATGGCAGCGGCTTGCCACAGGCGGCAGAGAAAGCGGCGACCAGCTGCAACACGCTCTGGCCCTGACCTGTGCCCAGGTTGTAGGTGTGCACGCCACCCTTGCCTACGCAGTGTTGCAGCGCCTTGACGTGTCCTTCGGCAAGATCCATTACATGGATGTAGTCGCGCACGCCGGTGCCGTCCGGGGTGGGGTAATCGTTTCCAAAGACAGACAAGCAGTCGCGACGGCCGATGGCCACCTGGGTGATATAGGGCATCAGATTGTTGGGGATCCCTTGCGGGTCTTCACCCATAGTGCCCGATTCGTGGGCGCCGACCGGGTTGAAGTAGCGCAGCAGGGTCATGCTCCAGTGGGGTTCGGCCAGTTGCAGATCTTCGAGGATCTCCTCGATGATCAGCTTGGAGCGCCCGTAGGGGTTGGTGGCGCTGCGGGGGAAATCCTCGCGGATCGGCAGGCTGGCGGGATCGCCGTAGACGGTGGCCGAGGAGCTGAACACCAGATTGTGCACCCCGGCCCGTTTCATCGCCTGCAGCAGGGTGAGGGTGCCGCCGAGGTTGTTCTCGTAGTAATCCAGTGGAATGCGGGTCGACTCGCCGACCGCCTTGAGGGCGGCAAAGTGGATCACCGCATCGATCTGCTGTTCGGCGAAGATCCGGTCCAGCAGGGCGGCATCGCGAATATCTCCTTGATAGAACATGGGTTGCTGGCCGCTGATAGCCGCGACTCGAGTCAATACGCTGCGCTTGCTGTTGCAGAGGTTGTCGACCACCACGGGATTCATACCTGCCGCTTGCAGGGCCAGACAGGTGTGGCTGCCGATATATCCGCAACCGCCGGTGACCAGAACGTTCATCTTGCTCTCCACTGAAAAGTGTCTGGAAGCAGTCTAGCCGAGGGTGTGGCGACCAAACTGTGAGCTTGCTTGCAAAATAGTGTAAACGATTACACTGTTTTTGTGATCATCCTGATGGCAGATATGCGTTTCACCTCTGTTTTCAAAGGGTTTGCTGGGTATAATGGCGCTCTATTGCACAGTGAAAGAAGTGAAAACAGCATGAGCACCATCAAGGATGTCGCCCGTTTGGCCAATGTGTCGGTGGCAACGGTTTCACGGGTGATGAACAACTCCCCCAAGGCCAGCGCTGCGTCTCGTGAAGTGGTGCAGAAGGCAATGGTCGAACTGGGCTACACCCCCAACGCCAACGCGCGGGCCCTGGTCAGCCAGACTTGCGACACCATGGGGGTAGTGGTGGGTGACGTGGCCGATCCCTTCTTCGGTGCACTGGTGAAGGGTGTCTCCGGCATCGCCGTCGAGCAGAATCTCCACCTGTTGATGGGTAACGGTTTTCACAAGGCGCGTCAGGAGCGTGAAGCGATCGAGCTGCTGATCGGCAAGCGTTGCGAGGCGCTGGTGGTGCACAGCAAGGCGCTGAGCGACGAGGAACTTTACGATTACGCCATGCGAGTGCCCGGCATGGTGCTGATCAACCGCGATATTCCGGCCCTCAAGGGACGCTGCATCGCCCTCAACAACCGGCTGGGGGCCGCTACGGCGACTCGCCACCTGATCGAACTGGGCCACCGCCATATCGCCTTTATCAGCTCGGATCACGCCATCGAGGATGCCACCTTGCGTCTGCAGGGCTATCAGGATGGACTGATGGAAGCCGGTCTGGCAGCCGATCCCGAGCTTATCGAGAGCGGCACGCCGAACGAGGAGGGGGGGGAGCGTGCCATGCTCAACCTGCTGGCCAAGGGGCTCAAGGTGACCGCCGTGGTGGCCTATAACGATGCCATGGCGGCGGGCGCCATCTCCGTGCTGGCCGACAACGGCCTGCGAGTGCCGGAGGAGGTTTCGGTAGTGGGCTTCGATGACATCATCTATGCCAGATACCTGAGGCCCAAGCTCTCCACCATGCGCTATCCCATCGAGTTGATGGCGGCCCAGGCGGCCAAGCTTGCCATTCAGCTGGCGGCGGGGGAGAGTGACGCGACCCAGAGCCGGATCTATACCCCCACCCTGATCAATCGCCACTCGGTGGCACCGGTTCGGGCCGGATAGCCCCCTTTTACGGCCCTGTTCGGGGCCGTTTCTTGCACAGTTATTGTTTTACCTGTTTTTAATCATTTTTACTCCGCTTTACTTAACAAAATCAGTGTAATCGTTTACATCTGTGTGAGCGAGATCGCCGTTCCCTGCGTCATACTTCTCTAGACTAAATACGTTTTCCAATCAGCAGGGAGAGAGTGAATGCTCAGGGAGATAGTGGCGCGTCAGGATTGGCAGACTCAGGCCATTACGTCGGTAAACCGTCTGGCTGCCCATACCCCCATGTTCAGCTGGCGCAGCGAAACGGATGCCAGGGGGGATCTGGCCTCTTCCTCCCGTCTCTTGCTCGATGGCGAGTGGCGCTTCTCCTTCTTTGCCGCTCCCGAATTGGTGCCCGAGAGCTGGCTGGCGCAGGATCTGGTTGATGCTTGCCCCATTACAGTGCCGGGCAACTGGCAGCTGGATGCCGCCTATCCGGTTGCGCGGCCGCTCACCGATGGCCCCATCTACACCAATATCAAGTACCCCTTTCCCTGCGATCCACCGCGAGTACCGGCAGATAACCCCACCGGTTGCTACTCCCGCGAGTTCGAACTCTCGGCTGAGTGGCTGGCCAGCGGCCAGAGCCGGATCATCTTTGACGGGGTGAGCAGCGCCTTCTATCTCTTCTGCAACGGCCGCTGGGTCGGTTACTCCCAGGACAGCCGCCTGCCCGCCGAGTTCGATCTGACCTCGTACCTGCAGGCCGGTCGCAACCGGCTGGCGGTGCTGGTGTTGCGCTGGTCCGATGGCTCCTATCTGGAAGATCAGGATATGTGGTGGCTGTCTGGGATCTTCCGCTCCGTCAGCCTGTTGCACAAACCGGCCCGTCATCTGATGGATATCCGGGTCACCCCCGAGCTGGACGCCTGTTATCGGGATGGCCGCCTCAAGATTGCACTGCAGGCGGCCAATGCGGCCGGTCTGTCGGTGGAGGCCAATCTCTATGACGGTGGCGAGCGGGTTGCGACCCTGTGCCAGCCGATCGGCACCCAAGCCATTGATGAAAAAGGGGCGTATGACGATCGCGCCGAGTTCTGGCTCGACGTGGCTGCGCCGCGCAAGTGGAGCGCCGAGACGCCCCATCTCTATCGCCTGACCCTGACCCTGCTGGACGAGCTGGGCCAGGCTATCGAGAGCGAGGCGTGCGATGTAGGCTTTCGGGTGGTGGAGATCCGTGGCGGCCTGCTGCGGGTCAACGGTCAGCCGCTGCTTGTTCGCGGTGCCAACCGTCACGAGCATCACCCCGCCAAAGGCTATGCCATTGATCGCGCCACCATGGAGCGGGATCTGCTGCTGATGAAGCGCCACAACTTCAATGCGGTGCGCTGCTCCCACTATCCCAACCACCCCGACTTCTATCGCCTCTGCGATCGGCTCGGTCTCTATGTGGTGGACGAGGCGAATCTGGAGACCCACGGCATGACTCCGATGGGGCGGCTGGCGCGGGATCCCGCCTGGAGCAATGCCTTTCTGGAGCGGGCGACCCGCATGGTGGCGCGGGATTTCAACCACCCCTCCATCATCATCTGGTCGCTGGGCAACGAGTCGGGTTACGGCCCGGCCCACGATGCCATGTATGGCTGGATCAAGCGCAGCGATCCGAGCCGTCCGGTGCAGTACGAGGGGGGCGGGGCCGATACCCCGGCCACCGACATCATCTGCCCCATGTATGCCAGAACCCATCAGGATCAGCCCTTCCCGGCGGTGCCCAAGTGGGCGCTGGCCAAGTGGATCGGCCTGCCCGGCGAGCACCGGCCGCTGATCCTCTGCGAATATGCCCACGCCATGGGCAACAGTCTCGGGGGCTACGCCCACTACTGGCAGGCGTTTCGCGATCATCCACGTCTGCAAGGCGGGTTTGTCTGGGATTGGGTCGATCAGGGGCTCGACAAATACACCATCGATGGTCGCCACTACTGGGGCTATGGCGGCGACTTTGGTGATGTGCAAAATGATCGCCAGTTCTGCTGCAACGGCCTGCTGTTCCCGGATCGCACCCCCCATCCCGCCCTGTGCGAGGCTAAGCGCGCCCAACAGCCGTTCCGTTTTGCCCTGCTCGAGCACACCCCGCTGCGGGTGCGGATCGAGAGCGAATACCTGTTTCGGGAAACCGACAACGAGCGGCTTTGCTGGCAGTTGTGTGAGAACGGCCATGTGCAGCAGCAGGGGGAGTTCTCCCTTGAGCTGGCGCCACAGGGGGTGGTCGAGTTGACCCTGAGCGAGACACTGCCCGCCTTTGCGGCAGGCTCACTGGCCTGGCTCGATCTGGCCATCGTTCAGCCGCAGGCCACCCCCTGGTCGCAGGCGGATCACAAGGTCGCCCGTCAGCAGTTCACCCTGCCGACCCCCCTTGCTCTGCCTGCTCCCGCCGCTGCCGCCACCCTGAGCGAGCAGCCGGATGGCTGGCGGATCACCGCCGCAAACAGCCAGTGGTGGCTCGACAAGCAGAGCGGCCGTATCACCAGTTGGCAAAAATCGGGGCAGGAGCAGCTGCTGGCGCCGATCATGGATCACTTCTATCGGGCGCCGCTCGACAACGACATCGGCACCAGCGAAGCGGATCACGCCGACCCCAACTCCTGGATTGCTCGCTGGCAGGGCTGTGGCCTCGGTCAGTGGCAGCACCGCTGTCTGGGGATCGCGGTCGTCGGAGGGGATATCCGGGTCAGCCATGGTTACTTCCACCACGATGAGCTGCTGCTGGTGAGTCACTGGCATCATCGCTTTACCGACGATGGCGCCATGAGCCTTGAGATAGAGACCGAGCTGGCGCAGGTGCTGCCTTCGCTGCCGCGGATCGGTCTGCTGCTTCATCTGGCCGAGTTACCGGCGCGAGCAGAATGGCTGGGGCGTGGGCCGCACGAGAACTATCCGGATCGCCTGCTGGGCGCCGATCTCGGTCGCTGGAGCCTGCCGCTGGAGGCCATGCATACCCCTTACATCTTCCCGAGCGACAACGGCTTGCGCTGCGATACCCGCCAGTTGCAGTTGGGCAGCACGACGGTGAGCGGCAGCTTCCATTTCAGTGCCAGCCGCTTCAGTCAGCAACAGCTGGCCGCTGCTCGTCACCAGAGCGATCTGGTGGCAGAGGAGGGGCTGTGGGTCTGTCTCGATGGTGCTCACATGGGAGTGGGCGGAGATGACTCCTGGAGCCAGAGCGTGCGTCCCGAGTATCAACTGCTCGAGCATCGTTACCGTTGGGGCTGCACCCTTCGTTGAGCCATTTTGACAACAGGCCAGTAACGACTAGCCTCAATGCTGTGGAAATGATTGAGTCTCAAAACTGATTTTTATTCATATGCATTTGAAAAATAAAAACAAAGTTTCAATGTAACAGAGTGTAATCGTTTTCATTTTGTCGTCATGATCACAGAAGAAATGACAACAAACTGATTACATTGATTGGCGCTTGCTCAATTGCTCGCCACCCTACAACACAGATAGACACATCGGAGCACACATAATGAAAAAACTGACGACCGTTGCTGCCCTGCTGATGGGCATGATGGCTGGAGCCAATGCCCAGGCTGATACCCGTATCGGGGTGACCGTTTACAAATATGACGACAACTTCATGGCGGTCGTGCGCAAGGCCATCGAAAAGGAGGCTGCAGCCACTCCGGGGGTGGAGCTGCTGATGAACGACTCCCAGAACGACCAGTCCAAGCAGAACGACCAGATCGATGTGCTGCTGGCCAAAGGGGTGAAGGCGCTGGCCATCAACCTGGTTGACCCGGCGGCGGCGCCGGTGGTGATTGAGAAAGCCCGTGGTGAAGATATCCCGGTTGTCTTCTACAACAAGGAGCCGAGCGCTACCGATCTGGCCAGCTACGACAAGGCCTACTACGTGGGCACCGACTCCAAGGAGTCAGGGATCATCCAGGGTCAACTGATTGCCAAACACTGGAAAGCCCATCCGGAGTGGGATCTGAACAAGGATGGCGTGATCCAGTTTGTGTTGCTGAAAGGGGAGCCGGGCCATCCAGATGCCGAAGCACGTACCTCCTACGTGATCAAGACCCTGAACGACGGTGGCGTCAAGACTGAGCAGCTGCACATGGATACCGGTATGTGGGATACCGCCATGGCGAAAGACAAGATGGACGCCTGGATCTCCGGCCCCAACGCCAACAAGATCGAAGTGGTCATCGCCAACAACGACGGTATGGCAATGGGCGCAGTCGAATCACTGAAAGCCCAGGGCAAGACCGCCATTCCGGTGTTCGGCGTCGATGCGCTGCCGGAAGCGCTGGCCATGGTCAAGAGTGGTGCCATGGCGGGTACCGTGCTGAACGATGCGGCCAACCAGGCCAAAGCTACCTTCGAGCTGACCAAGAACCTGGCTGAAGGCAAACCGGCCGGTGAAGGCACCAAGTGGAATATCGTCGACAAGGTCGTACGTGTTGCCTACGTCGGTGTGGATAAAGACAACCTGTCCCAATTCGAGTAATTCCCCCCTCCAGGGCAAGGGAGATCCCCTTGCCCTTTTTTCAACCAGATGTGATGGCTGATATGACAACACAGCAACAATCAGAATGGCTGTTGGAGATGATTGACGTCAGTAAGAGCTTTCCCGGCGTCAAGGCACTCGATAATGTCAATTTACGGGTCCGTCCTCATTCTGTGCATGCGTTGATGGGCGAGAACGGAGCGGGAAAATCCACACTGCTCAAGTGCCTGTTCGGCATTTACGAGAAGGATCAGGGCAAGATCTTCTTCAAGGGGCAGGAGATCAACTTCACCTCCTCCAAAGAGGCGCTGGAGAATGGCGTCTCCATGGTGCATCAGGAGCTCAACCTGGTGCTGCAGCGTACCGTGATGGACAACATGTGGCTCGGCCGCTACCCCACCAAGGGGTGGTTTATCGACCACGGCAAGATGTATGACGACACCAAGCGCATCTTCGATGAGCTGGATATCGACATCGACCCCAAGGTCAAGGTCGCGACCCTGTCGGTCTCCCAGATGCAGATGATCGAGATCGCCAAGGCGTTCTCCTACGATGCCAAGATCGTCATCATGGACGAACCCACCTCCTCGCTGACCGAGAAAGAGGTGAATCACCTCTTCAAGATCATCAACAAGTTGAAGGATAAGGGGTGCGGCATCGTCTACATCTCTCACAAGATGGAGGAGATCTTCCAGCTCTGTGACGAGATCACCATATTGCGGGATGGCCAGTGGGTGGCAACCCAGCCGCTCAAGGGCATGACCATGGATCAGATCATCGGCATGATGGTCGGCCGTGAACTGACC
Source organism: Aeromonas sp. 604282 (assembly GCF_049170575.1). Taxonomy (NCBI): domain Bacteria; kingdom Pseudomonadati; phylum Pseudomonadota; class Gammaproteobacteria; order Aeromonadales; family Aeromonadaceae; genus Aeromonas; species Aeromonas sp. 604282. Next base: position 71,918 of record NZ_JAAKMV010000011.1, read on the forward strand.
CAGCGCTTCCCTGAAAAAACCAACCAGCCGAAAGAGGTGATCCTCGAGATCGAACACCTGACGGCGAAGAACCAGCCCTCCATTCAGGATGTGACCTTCAACCTGCACAAGGGAGAGATCCTCGGCATTGCCGGACTGGTGGGGGCCAAGCGCACCGACATCGTCGAGACCCTGTTCGGTATTCGCGATCGCAGTCAGGGCAGCATCAAGCTGCACGGCAAAGAGGTAGCCAATCACAACGCCCACGAAGCGATCCGCAACGGCTTTGCGCTGGTGACGGAAGAGCGCCGCTCCACCGGTATCTACTCCCGGCTCGATATCGCCTTCAACTCCCTGATCGCCAACATGGACAGCTACAAGGGCTCCATGGGGCTGCTCAGCGACAACAAGATGAAGAGCGATACCCAGTGGGTGATCGACTCCATGCGGGTCAAGACGCCGACCCAGCAGACCCAGATCGGTTCCCTCTCCGGGGGCAACCAGCAGAAGGTGATTATCGGCCGCTGGCTGCTGACCCAGCCGGAGATCCTGATGCTCGACGAGCCCACCCGCGGCATCGACGTCGGGGCCAAGTTCGAGATCTATCAGCTCATTCTGGAGCTGGCGAAGAAGGACAAGGGGATCATCATCATCTCGTCAGAGATGCCGGAATTGCTGGGGATCACCGACCGCATCATGGTGATGAGCAACGGCCGGGTCGCCGGGATCGTCAATACCAAAGAAACTGACCAGAGCGAGATACTGCGCCTGGCATCTCTGTACCTCTAGAGACAGGAAGACATTTATGGAGTCGGCTAAAAATTTCAATCTGATGCAGGCGCTCAAGGAAAACGCCATCTATCTGGTGCTGCTGGTGCTGCTCATGGTCATCGTGATCCAGGAGCCCTCCTTCCTGAGCCTCACCAACTTCAGCAACATCCTGACCCAGTCCTCGGTGCGGGTCATCATCGCGCTGGGGGTGGCGGGCATCATCATCACCCAGGGGACGGATCTCTCGGCCGGTCGTCAGGTCGGTCTGGCGGCACTCATAGCAGCAACCATGTTGCAGGCGCTGACCAACGTCAACAAGGTGTTCCCGACGCTGGGGGAGGTGCCCATTCCTGTGGTGATCCTGCTGGTGTGTGTGGTGGGGGCGCTGATCGGTCTGGTCAACGGTCTGATCGTGGCCTACCTGAACGTCACTCCGTTCATTACTACCCTGGGCACCATGATCATCGTCTACGGTATCAACTCCCTCTACTTTGACTCGGTAGGAGCGTCGCCGGTGGCCGGGTTTGATCCCCGCTTCTCCAGTTTCGCGCAGGGGTTTATCCGGATAGGAGGCTTCAAGCTCTCGTATCTCACCTTCTATGCGGCCATCGCCAGCGTGTTCGTCTGGGTGCTGTGGAACAAGACCCGCTTTGGCAAGAACATCTTCGCCATCGGCGGCAACCCGGAAGCGGCCAAGGTCTCCGGCGTCAATGTGGCGGTCAATCTGGTAATGATCTATGCGCTGGCAGGGGTCTTCTACGCCTTCGGCGGTATGCTGGAAGCGGGCCGGATCGGTAGCGCCACCAACAACCTCGGCTTCATGTACGAGCTGGATGCCATCGCGGCGTGCGTGGTGGGCGGGGTGTCGTTTGCTGGCGGGGTGGGAACGGTCGCGGGTGTGATTACCGGCGTACTTATCTTCACCCTGATCAACTATGGTTTGACCTATATCGGGGTCAGCCCTTACTGGCAGTTCATCATCAAGGGCGGCATCATCATTCTGGCGGTGGCATTGGATTCCATGAAGTACGCCAAGAAGAAATAACGATTGGCAGAGAGGGTTGGCGTTGCCAGCCCTCTCTTCTGGAGGGAACCCATGCCATTCAAGGTCAAGATTTACCTCTTGCTGCTACTGGCCATTCTGGTCACCATCGGCACTGCCGGGCTTAGCGTCAACCACTTCATCAGTGGCTATATTCGCACTCAGGCCATCCACAACATCAACGAGCAGATCACTCTGGTCAAAGAGAAGCTGGCCAGCGACATCAATCAGAAGATTCTGTTGGCCGCCAACCTCAACTTCGGGGTGACCAACGTCAAGAAGACCCTGCAAGAGACCGGCTTTCACAACATCGTCAAGGTGATCGGCGACATGGCCTTCGACGTGAGCGGTGTCATCAACGACAGCGCCAAAGTGGATGCCCTGCGCAAGTTGATCCCCGCCGCCAACAACCAGATCACCGTCAGCCCGCTGCAACAGGTGGATGGCAAGCCGGTCATCACCATTCTGGTGCCACGCGGTGCCGATTCCGCCTATCTCTACTACCTCGACATGAGCGAGTTCAAAAGCCTGCTGGAGAAGATGAGTGGCGATGGCCGCTACTTCTCGCTGGCCGACAGTCAGGGCAACAGCCTCTATGACAGCAAGCCGCAGGGGGAGAGCGAAGCGCGCCCCAACCAGCTGGATATTCGCGGCAGCAGCTGGACGCTGACCGGCTACATCGATCTTGACTACATCAGGGCCATGACCCGGGCTCTCAACGGCCAGATCATCATGGCGCTGTGCGGCGTGGCGATCGTGGTGATGGTGCTGGCGATGTTGGCGCTCAATGTGGCATATCGCCCCATCCTCTCGCTGCGGGATCTTGTGCTGGAGCTCTCTCGCGGCAGTGGCGATCTCACCCGCCGACTGGCGGTGACCAGCAAGGATGACCTTGGCCAGATCTCGGCCGGGATCAACCGCTTTATCGAGCGGTTGCAGGAGATGATGGGGGAGGTGCGGCAGGCGAGCGGCCAGCTCAACAGCGGCATCGAGGGGTTGGCCAACCAGACCGGCGCCGCCCAGTCCCTGCTGGCGGACCACGTGCGCGAGACCGAGCAGGTGGTGACCGCCATCAACGAGATGAGCCGCACCGCGGTCTCCGTCTCCGAGAGTGCGGCCAGCACCGCCCAGCTCACCGGCCAGAGTCAGCAGCTGGCGAGCCAGTCCCGTCAGGTGGTGGATCAGGCGATGGCCAGCGTGATGGCGCTGGTAGACGAAGTGGAAGCCACTGCCCGCTCCATCGAGGTGATGCAGCAGGATGTGCAGCAGATTGGCTCAGTGCTCGGGGTGATCGGCAGCATTGCCGAACAGACCAACCTGCTGGCGCTCAATGCCGCCATCGAGGCGGCCCGCGCCGGTGAACAGGGGCGCGGTTTTGCGGTGGTGGCAGACGAGGTGCGCTCCCTCGCTGCCCGCACCCAGCAGAGCACAGCCGAGATCCAGACCATGCTGGCCAGTCTGCAGCGGGGCACCCGAACTGTGGTGGAGGCCATGGGCAACACCAAGCAGAGCTGTCAGGGCGCTGCCGAGAACACCACCAGGGTCAACGAGTCGCTGGATCTAATGGCGGGGGAAGTAGTGGAGATCAACGATCTCATCAGCCATATCGCCACGGCGGCGGAACAGCAGAGCGCGGTGGCCGAAGAGATCAATCGCAACATGAGCGCCATTGCCGAAGTGATCCGCCAGCTGACCCACAATGGCGAAGCGACGGTCGCCAGCTCTGCGGCGATGCAGCAGACCTACGACCGGCTGCGGGAGATCGTGGGCCACTTCCGGTTGGAGTGAGGCCGGTGTTCAGTCAATAACAAAACAGGGCCATCCGGCCCTGTTGTTGTTTTCCTGTCTGCCTGAATCAACCGGCCTTGCGGCGCAGATAGACCCCGGCTTCCATATGATGGGTCCAGGGGAACTGGTCGAACAGGGCGAAACGGGCGATTTCGTGGGTTTCCCCCAGCACGGCCATGTTGGCCTGCAGTGTCTCGGGGTTGCAGGAGATGTAGAGGATGTTGTCGTACTCCTGCACCAGCTTGACGGTGGCATCGTCGAGACCGGCGCGGGGCGGGTCGACGAAGATGGTGTTGCACTGGTAGCTCTTGAGGTCGACCCCCTTGAGGCGGTTGAACTCCCGTTCACCACGCATCGCCATGGTGAACTCCTCGGCCGACATACGCAGGATGATCAGGTTGTCGACGCCGTTGGCGGCGATGTTGAACTGGGCGGAGTCGACGCTCGGCTTGGCGATTTCGGTGGCCAGCACCTTGCGGAAGTTCTGCGCCAGCGCGATGGAGAAGTTGCCATTGCCGCAATAGAGCTCCAGCAGATCCCCTTCGCTCCCCTTGGTCACATCCAGCGCCCAGGCCAGCATCTGCTCGTTGATGGCGGCGTTGGGCTGGGTGAAGCTGTTCTCCACCTGCTTGTAGATGAGCTGGCGACCCGCCACGTTGAGCTGTTCGATGACGAAGTCATCCCCCAGACAGATCTTCTGCTTGTGGGCGCGGCCAATCAGCTGTAGCTCGAACCCCTTGGCGCGCAGATCTGCCTGCAGCGCTTCGGCGGCTTGTCGCCATTCGGCCTCCAGCTTGCGGTGATAGAGCAGGCTGACAATGATCTGGCCGGACTGGGTGGAGAGGTAGTCAATCTGGAACAGTTTGCGGCGCAGCACCGGATGTGGGCGCAGCCCCTCCAGCAGCAGCGGCATCAACTGGTTGATGAGGCGGCTGGCGGTGGGGAAGTGGTCTATCTTGATGATCTCTTTAGTCGCCGGGGCATACATGCAGTGGAAGAGGTCATCCCCTTCGTGCCAGATGCGAAATTCGGCGCGCATCCGGTAGTACTCCGCCGGTGAGCTGTGCACTTCCAGCGCCGGGAGGGTGAAGCCGGCAAACAGCTCGGTGAGGCGAGCGCGCTTTTCGTCGAGTTGGGCCTGATAGTCGGCCGCGGTTCTAGGCGCCGGAGCGTTCGCGGAAGGCTGTTGGGATTGGGTCATAAATACCTCACATGCACACCGGCCGGGCCGGGTCGAAATCGGGGGAAGGCAACAGGCCACCCAAAGGGGCCCGATTTTAAAAGCCAGCCGCAGATTGTCCAGCATTTTGTGGTTAAGAAGTGTTCAGTCAGGCCGATAGCTGATCTACAGGCATGGTGGGAGGACACATTATGCAGATCGAAGGCGTGGGCGCAGCCCAACCCAAGGGAGTGGGTGTTTCTCCCAAATCGCCCCAACAGGCGGAGCCGAAACAGGTCAAGAGCGAGGAAGAGGTCTCCTTGCACAAGCCGCCCAAGTGGGCGCAGGTGCTGATCCAGCAGGCGCTGCAGTTTTCGCTGGAGATTAACGGCCAGGGCTATCAGGCTCCCAAAATGAAGGAGCCCGAAGAGATCACTCCGGAGACCCTGTTCGACTTCCAGTCGGTGGCGGACAACGTGTTGCAGTTCGTGACCGGGCGGCTTGGTGCCGCGCGGGCCGATGGTAAATCCGATGACGACCTGACCGGGATGATGGAACAGGCCCGCAAGGGGATCGAAAATGGTTTTGGCGAGGCAAAAAAACAGCTCGGCAAGTGGGCGACCGACAACGAGGATATCAAGACCGGTATCGATCAGAGCTACAAGCTGATCCAGAAGGGGCTCGAGGAGTTCGAGAAGGAGTTCTTCGGCAAGGTCTCCCCGACCGACATGGGGCAGGCCGAGATGGCCAGCCGCCAGCAGGGCTATCTGGAAATCCAGACCAAGGATGGCGACAAGGTGGTGCTGCGCTTCAACGACAGCTGGCAGACCAAGTCCCAGAAGGATGAGAGCGGCAGTCAGTTCAGCCTCAAATCGAGTCAGAGCTTCAGCTTCTCACTGGAGGGGGATCTCAACAGCGACGAGATGGAGTCCATCGGCAAGCTGGTCAAGGGGATCGACGAGCTGGCGGGGAACTTCTTCTCCGGCAACTTCGAGGATCTGCTGGATAAGGCGAATGAACTGAAGCTGGACGACAGTCAGCTGGCCTCCTATTCCCTCAAACTCAAGCAGAGCGTCAAGTTGAGCCAGACCTATCAGGGGGCCAGCTCCCTGCAGGATCTGCTCAAGCCGTTTGCCGACTATCTGCCCAAGCTGGATCAGGTACAGAAGCAGGCAGATACCCTGCTGCCGGAGTCCCAGCAACAGGCGCTGACCCCGGCAGTGCTGGCCGCTCGCGGTCAGAGCGATCCGGCACAGATCAGCAGCTTCACCAACTTCAACCAGCGCATGCTGGAGGCGCTGCGGATGATCGGCCAGTTCCAGCCGTCCACCGAGCCCGCCAGTAAGAACGCCTGAGCCACAGCGCGTAACGCAAGTAATGAGCTGCCGTTTGCCAGCCCTTCCCGGGGCTGGCAAACTGGCCTTTTCTCCAATCCGGTTGCCCCATGAACCCCAAGAAGCCAAGAGACAAGCGCGAGCTCTGCTACCCCTTTATCTTTGAAAGCTCGCTCAAATGTGATTTTGAAATCGCCACCGACGAGCTCTGTTGTCAGGTTGGGGCCGTGCTGTCACACCTTGCGCCGGATGCGGATACCCGGCCCGTGATGGCGGATCTCGCGGCGTTGCAGCGGCTTATCTACAACCTCAACGGCTCGGTACGCGGCAAGCTGGGGATCTTCGACGCAGATCTTGAGTGGCTCAAGGCCCGTTACGACCACTACAACGAGGCAAGTCGCGGTAGCGTCACCGGTTTTGTGCTGCCACAGGGGCCGCAGCCCATTCCAACCCTCCATCTTTGCCGCTGTGGCAGCAAGAAGGTGGTGCGGCTGCTGGTGCGGCTGGAAGAGAGCGAGGTGGCCTTCGATCCCATTCTCTATCGCTTCGCTAACCTGCTGGCCAACTTCTTCTTCGTGCTCACCGTCTACCTCAAGCAGCGCTGGCAGGTGCCGGAAGTACCCTACGTCAGCATCAATTACTGATGTCGGCAGGCAAAGAGCCGAACGCCATGGTGGATTGAACGGAATAAAAAACCGGAGCCTTGGACTCCGGTTTTGTTTTTCAGCGCGTAAGTTGTTCGCTCAGCTGGAGATCAGTACCCGGGCCGAGTTGGCCGGGATGGTGAGCTGCAATTCGCCTTGTACTACTTCGAACTTTTCGCCGTTGAAGACGTCTGTGAAGCGGCTGGCCGGGCTCGCGGTCTGCCACAGGGGCAGGCTGATGGTGCGCGGCTCGCTCGGGTGACGGTTGCAGGCCACCACCACCTGATCGCTTTGCAGGGTACGGGCGAACACATAGCTGTGGGGCCCGGCGTAGAGGGTCTGGATATCGCCACGGCGCAGGGAGGGGCGCTGGCGGCGGATCTGGATCAGCCGACGATAGTGGTCGTGCAGCACGTGATCCCAATCAGTGGTATCCCACGGGAAGCAGCGGCGGCAGTCCGGATCGTTGCCGCCGGAGAGCCCTACTTCATCGCCGTAGTAGATGGAGGGCACACCGATATAGGTGAGCAGCAGGGTGGCGGCCAGCTGCATCCGCTGCTTGTCTTCACCCAGCAGGTGGAGGAAGCGGGCGGTATCGTGGCTGTCCAGCAGGTTGAACTGGGCCAGCTGGTTCTTGAACGGGATATGGGCCCGCGCCAGCTTGAGCCAGCGATCCAGCTCTTCGGCGCTGATCTTGATGGGATGGTAGGCGATATCCTGCCCCGCAAGGAAGGCGCGGATCGGGTGAGCGAAGCCGTAGTAGTTCATGGCGCCGTCCTCCTGATCCCCTTGCAGCCACTGGCTCGCCTCGAAGAAGTGTTCGCCGAGCACATAGGCATCCGGGTTCTCCTGCTTCACTGCCCCGCGAATGGCGCGCACGTGACTGCGGTTACCCTCGGCGGTGCCGCGCTCCCCCAGCATGTGGATGACGTCAAAGCGCCAGCCGTCGATCTGGTAGGGGGCGCGCATCCAGTAACGGAGGATGGCGTCGTCGGCCCGATAGACGGCGTCCTGTACCTTCTCGCAGGAGAAGTCGAGCTTGGGCAGGCTGCGAATGCCCTTCCAGCTGACGTAATCCCCTTCTTTGTCAAAGGTGTAGAAGCTGCGCCACGGGGAGTCCGGGTTGCTCTGGGCTCCCAGTGGCGGGCAGAACCAGGGGTGTTCGGTAGAGGTGTGGTTGACCACCGCATCGAGGATGATCTTCATGCCGCGCTGGTGCAGGTTGCGGGTCAGCTCGGCGAACTGCTCGTTGCTGCCGAGATGGGCATCCACCTTGAAGTAGTTCTGGGTGTCGTACTTGTGGTTGCTCGGTGAATCGAAGATTGGGTTGAGGTAGAGCGCCGTCACCCCGAGGGATTGCAGGTAGTGCAGCTTGGCATCGATCCCCGCCAGATCCCCACCATAGAATTCGCAGGCGCCGTGGCCCTCTTCGTGACGGCTGACCGGCTCGCCCCACGCCTTGCTGATCACAGCCTTGCCACGGTACTCGTACTCGTGATGCTTGACGCTGAGGGACGGATCACCGTTGCAGAAGCGGTCGGGAAAGATCTGGTAGAACACCTGATCCTGCACCCAGGCCGGTGGCTGGTGCAGGCTGTTGAAGCGAAAATGCTGCTCCCGTGGCGGCATGGACGCGCTGACACCCGCCCCGTGCAGCCACCACTGTTCCTCGTCGGTGAGGCACTTGAAGCTGTAGAGGTGGATATCCTGTCCTTTGCTGAGCGGCAGTGTCCCTTGCCACACCTGTAGCCGGTCGCGAGTCGAGATCGCCGTCATCGGGATCAGGTACTCCTCGTTATCCGGCTCGTGGCGCAGCCACACCTCGCGGATTGGCGAATCCAGCTCGCTAAAGAGGGTCAATTGCAGTGCGTCGGCGCTCTCTTTGAACCAGGGCGCCACCTGGGGATGAAACAGAAACGGATGGGTCATGATGCTTATTGAGTCAGAAGATCGGCAAGGGCATTACCCTGTTCATGCAGTGTTTCGAGCTGGCCTGCCAGCGACTTGGGATCCAGTCCCAACTGGTCGGCGAGCGGTTTCGGGAAGCGGGCGATGATGGCCTGGGCAGGCACGCCCGCGTTCCAGGCGAAGGAGATAAAGACCGCCAGACGGATCAGCACCGCCTCCTTGCTGACCGGATCGTGGGAGAGCGGGTCAAGCTGCTGGGAGATGGCATCGACGAAGGCCTCGGAGAGGTTCCAGCGCCGCGCCAGCTCGGCACCAAGCTGGGCATAGTCATAGCCCAGCATCTCGCGCTGGGCCTCGACCCGGCTGCTACCGTTCTGGATCGCCATGTTGATGAGCTCGGCCTCTTCCGGCAATGTGCTCTGGATAAGCAGCTCGCCGATGTTGTGGATCAACGCGCAGGTGAAGGCGGTCTCGGGGTCGAGCACCTTGGCCTCTTGGGCCAGGGTTCGGGCTATGGTGGCGACCTGGAAGGTCTCGGTCCAGAACTTGTTCTTGTCGAAGCTGGGCGGGGCCTTGAAGGTGCCGATGATGCCGGAGGCGACCACCACGGAGCGAAGCCGGTTGAAGCCGAGCCGGATCACCGCCTGTTCGATGGAGGTCACTTCGTTGCCCCGGCGCAGGGCAGCCGAGTTGGCCATCCGCAGCACCTTGACGCTGATCACCTGATCCATGGCGATCTTGGCCGCAATCTCGTCGATGCGGGCATTTTCGTCGTTGAAGCTCTGCATCAACTCGTGCAGCAGCTTGGGAATAGTGGGAAGTTGTTTGATCTTGTCAAACAGGCGATCCATCGACATGGCTGAGGCAGCCTCCATTGCGAACTCTGCCTCATATTGTGCCACAGCCGGACAACATGTTCCTGTTTGTGATGCGGCTTTGTGAGCGTTAGAACACCCAGTCGCGCAAGGTGTATTCCAAACGGTGCTGTTTGCCTTGCAGGATCAGGCTCTGGCTGGTGCCGCTCAAGGTCGCCCCCTCGGTAAGGGTGGTCAGTACGGCCTGTTCTATGGTGTCCAGCGGCGGCATACAGGCCATTTCAGTACTGCCCAGACTGGTGACCCACAGCTTGTCATCTTCCAGATGGCCCTGACCGAAATAGCGGTTGCAGCCAGCGATGCCGTTGACGGTGAAGTGTTCGCCGATCTCGAAATCGGGGGGATTATCGCGGGGGGCCTCGATCGGTTCGCCATCCAGTTTGCTCAGAACCCAGTGGTGGTGTTGCAGATCTTGCTGAACAAAGGCGGTCGAGCTGCAGCCAGCGAGTAGTAACAGGGGGATCAGCAACAAAAAGGGCAATCTGGGCATGAGGGGGGCTCCGGTTGGGGGAGCGTCAAGAATACCCTTTTTGGGCAGTCGGGAGCAGGGCGGGAGAGGGGGCGACCGACCGCTTTTGTCGTCCCTTGTCCCGCACGACTGTCGCTTAATGGCAACACACGGGTGATGTTGCCATCAATTTACGCTATCTCAGGGATCAGTTGGTGAATAGGCGCTCGGCATAACGGGCGAGACCGGCGGCCACCGAGCCGAAGTCATCGCCACCCTCAAGCGGGATGGACGGGAGCTTCTGGCGGATAAAGCTGGCGATCAGCGGCGAGCGGGCGCTACCACCGGTGACGAAGATGCGATCCGGCTGCACACTGGCGGCGGCAATTGCTTCGTCCATCAGCTCGCCAATCTTCTCCAGCAGCAGGGCCGAGGCGTTGGCCAGCTGTTCGCGGGTCAGTTCCGCTTCCAGCCCTTTTTCCAGCTCGGCCAGCGACTGGCGATTGAGTTCCTGCTCCGAGAGGGCGATCTTGCCCTGCTCGGCACGCCATACCAGCTGGTGGCTCAGCTTGTGGGCCCGCAGGCTGGCCAGACGCCCCAGCTTGCTGCCGGGCTGGCTGTCGAGCTGCAGATCCTGCAGCTGGCGGGCGGTGTCGAGGCTGTAGAAGCGGCTCTGGGCGCTGACGTCGTTGATGGCGGCCGCATCCCAGAACAGCGGGTGGGGCAGCGGCTTGCCGGTCTTGAGGGTCTCGTGCATGCCGAGCAGCGGCATCATCCCCTCCACCGTCAGGCGGATATCGAAGTCGTTGCCGCCGATCCGCTGGCCGCTGTGGCCGAGCAGATCGCCGCTGCGATCCAGCTGATCGCGGTAACTCGGGCCCATCCGCAGCATGGAGCAGTCGGTGGTACCGCCGCCGATATCCACCACCAGTACCACGGCGTCTTCTGTGAGGCGCGCCTCGAATTCAAACCCGGCGGCCACCGGCTCATAGAGGAACTCCACCTGCTCGAAACCGGCCAGACGGGCCGCCTCGGTCAGGATGGCGATAGCTTGCTGGTTGCTCTCTTCCCCCGCCAGACCCTGGAAGTTGACCGGTCGGCCGATCACCGCCTGGCGGATCGGGGCGCCGAGCTGCTGCTCCGCCTGCTGGCGAACGTGGAGCATCATGGCGCAGACGATATCTTCGAACAGGGCGATCTGGGGGGCTTTGAGACCATAGGCGCCGAGGAAGGATTTTGGCGACTTGATGTAGTAGCCGTCGTCCGGCTCTTCCAGATAGCGCTCCAGCGCGGCAGCACCAAAGCTCAGCTCGTCGATCAGTCCCTCTTCGCGCATCTGGCGGCGAACCATCTGGGCGCGGGTGACCACGGGGCCACGCAGCTTGAGGTACTCCGCCTGCTGGGCGGGGGCCAGCCCTTCGGCCAACAGACCGGCGATAGCATCCCGGTGGGGCGCATGCAGGGTGGAGGGGAGATAGCGGGATGCGCCAAGATTCAGCAGCCTGGGGCTACCTTGTTCCATCACGGCCACGGCACAGTTGGAGGTGCCGTAATCAAATCCGATAAACATGGGCGCCAGACTCCTGAATAAAAAGGGGGGCTAGCCTACCCGAAGGCGCCGGGTCTCACAACCCGGCGCGTGACGAAGAGAGGGCGAGCCCTTATTCCACTTCGTTGTCGCAGCGGCCCTGGCTCTCGATGGCGCGGATATTGCCGAGGGTGGTATCGGCGATGGCGTGCAGCGCCTCGCGGGTCAGGAACGCCTGATGGCCGGTGAACAGCACGTTGTGGCAGGCAGACAGGCGGCGGAACACGTCATCGGTGATCACCTCGTTGGACTTGTCGGAAAAGAAGAGATCCTCTTCCTCCTCGTAGACGTCCAGCCCCAGTGCGCCGATACGGGAGGTCTTGAGTGCCTCGATGGCCGCGTTGGAGTCGAGCAGGCCGCCACGACTGGTGTTTATGATCATCACCCCGTCCTTCATCTTGGCGAACGCCTCCTTGTTCAACAGGTGGTAGTTCTCTTTGAACAGCGGGCAGTGCAGGCTGATGATATCGGATTGGCGGAACAGGGTATCGAGATCCACATACTCGGCTCCCAGCTCGATGGCTGCCGGATTCTGGTAAGGATCGTTGACCAGCAGGCGAACCCCGAACCCCTTGAGGATGCGCAGGGCGGCCAGACCGATCTTGCCGGTGCCGATGACGCCGACCGTCTTGCCATGCATGTTGAAGCCGACCAGCCCTTCCAGCGAGAAGTTGGCGTCGCGGGTGCGCTGATAAGCCTTATGGATGCGGCGGTTGAGGCACATCATCATGCCGACAGCATGCTCGGCGGTCGCCTCGGGGGAGTAGGCGGGCACTCGTACCACTTTCAGCCCCAGCTCTTTGGCGGCGGCCAGATCCACGTTGTTGTAACCGGCGCAGCGCAGGGCGATCACCTCGGTGCCGTTGGCAGCCAGTTCGGTCAATACCTCGCGGTCGGCATCGTCATTGACGAACAGACACACCACTGGGAAGCCGTGAGCCAGTCGGGCAGTTTTGGCCTCCAGCCGCACATCGAAAAACTCCAGGTCGAAGCCGTACTGGCTGTTGGCCTGGTTGAAATGCTCTTTGTCATAGCTCTTGGTACTGAATACGGCGACTTTCATGGTATGTGCTCCGCAGCGTGTGTGTCGTCAAATTACAACAAAATGGGTCAGCTATCACCGGACAAACCGGCTGGTTATTGTCCCCACGGCATAATGGGAACGGCGCTGACTGCACTCTTGTACGAACCATCCACCAGTTTGGTGCTGTAGGTCAGGTAAACCAGTGCATTACGTTTCTTGTCGTAAAAACGCACCACTTTCTGCTCCTTGAACACCAGCGAGGTGCTGACATCGAACACCTCTTCTCCCGCCTTCAGCTTTTCGGGCAGGGTGATGGGGCCGATCTGGTGGCACGACAGGGAGGCGTGGGAGGGATCTTCCGCCAGTCCCAGCCCGCCTTTTACACCACCTGTCTTGGGGCGCGCCAGATAGCAGGCGACGCCGTCGATGCGCGGGTCGTCGAACGCCTCCACCAGGATCTTGTGGTTGGGGCCAAACAGCTTGAAGGCGGTGCTCACTTCACCGACTGGGTCGGCCTTGTCGGCCAGTGCCGGGCCGGCAAACAGGGCCCCCAGCAGCAGGGGCAGGGCGCGGCGAAGGGCATTATGTCGCGTGTGGTTATGTGTCATGGTCTCTCCTGTTGGCCCGGCACTCCTCAATAGGGAATGCCCAGGCGACGATAGAGGCTGGCAAGCACCCAGGCGGGGCCTATCAGCAGAAATTGCAGGTCGGCGAGGAAGGAGGGGCGCTTGCCCTCGATCTTGTGGCCGACAAACTGGGCTATCCAGAGAATTACGAACGCCGCTACCGCGGGCCACAGCAGCGGCCCCTGCCATTGGTGGCAGATCCACAATCCCAGCGCGGTCAGCCCGGCCATCCCCGCGAACAGCGAAAACGACAGTTGCAGATAGAACAGCTGCACCGGAATGGCTGCCACTGCCGCCCAGTTGAGGGGCTCTGGCAAGGGCCCGTGTGGCAGACACCAGAGCAGCGCCAGCGAGCAGAGATAGGTGCCCGGCACTGCCAGCTTGTGGATGGCGACGTTTATCGGATGGCGATGGCTCTGGCCGTACTCCGCAAACCACTCCTGGATTCCCTTCATGGCACCTCCCTGGCGCACTGTGTTCTCGCTGCCTGACCTTCGTGGTCAGGCGCTCGGGATGCTTATCCCTGCGGTGGATACTCCCAATATTGGGCCGGAATGGATTTTAGCAACGGGGTCATATCCGGATTGGGCAGGGCGATGGTGACCCGTTGATCGAGGTTGGCGCTGGCAAGCGCTTCACGGATCTTGGGGTTTTCATGGAAGAACTTCATAAAGCTACCATCGGCATAGGCCCGCTCCAGCCCGGTCTGAATCGCTTTGGCCAGCTTGGGGTATTCGGGGCTGACGAAGAAGAACTGGGCGAAGGGGTAGCGGATCAGCAGGTGCTGCTCGATGGCGAGGTTGGGATACTGCGCCACCAGCTCGCTGCGCTCCGCGAAGATCTCCACCATGGCGCGCGGGAAAAAGTCCAGCTTGTCGCCGTCGTTGATGAGGCGAAACAGATTGCTGTAGCGACCGGAGTAGGTCGGGATGCCAGCATTTTCGAGCACCTTGTTGTCGGCCCAGCCGACCCCTTGCGCCGCTTTCATTTGTTTCAGGTCAGCCAGGGTATTGATTTGGTTGAATTTCTCCTGAGCATCGGCGTGGATGAACGACAGCCGCAATCCTTCCAGCCCGCGAAACAGCGGAATGGGGATGGCAATCAGGGAGGATTCGAGTGCGCTGGAGGTGCCCATCCAGAAGACGTTGATGGTCTTGCCCTTGCTCAGCTGTTGCTGGAGGGTGAACTGGTTGAGGTCGAGTTCGACAGGCTGGATGCGAAAGGGTTGTCCGGAGCGGGTCAGCGCCAGTTCCAGCAGTTTGAGCTGGTACTCCTGATCAAGATTGTTGACGGGACGACTGGGAACCTTGACCGTCAGAACCTGTGCTTGTGCCAGCAGTGGCAGGCACAAACACAGTTTGATGAGCCATTTCACTCTCTATTCTCCTGTAGATTCCGGAAGGTGTCCGGAGTCTAACAGAACTTGTCACCATCTTGCTGCGAGGCGTTGTGCAAGGTTTGAGCGCAGGCCCTGCCTTGGTGGCGTCTGTTGCACCAGAATGGTGACGGTTCTTCGAAGAATCAGGCGACGCGGCGGAACACGTGGGTATCGTTAAATTCCTTGGTGCTCTGGCATTCGACGCAGAAACGGGACTCGGGACGAGCTTGCAGCCGCTTGAGAGAGATCTCGTCACCGCAAGATTCACAGTAACCGAAATCTCCATCGTTCATTCGCTTCAATGCACCCCTCAGCTTGCGCAGGTGCAGCTTGTCGTGCTCGATGCGGTTCAGCTCCAGACGGCGGGCTTCCTCGATACTGGCACGGTCAATTTCATCGGCCATCTCGTTGGTGTCGGTGGCGATGGCCTGGCTGGCCTGGGAGTTCAGGCGCTCTTCGAGCTCGGCGATCTGCCGCTCGATCTGCCCCTTGTAAAAGGCCAGTTGGTCTTCAGTCATGAAATCACACATACGATTTACTACCAGTCAGTTTACTAACCCAATTATCCCTGTTTATGGGGGCTGTCTGCCTGCAGACCAAGCCCTTCTCGTCTGATTTGCACCGTTTTCATGCAAGAGAGTGCAAATCAGGGCGGGCCTTGTACCAAAAAAAAGCAGCCAAGCAAAGCAAATAGGACAGGGATTGTGCGCCTTTGCAAAAAAATGGCCCCTTTAGCGGCTGATCTGACGGGATCTGACATCTGGTTTTGGCCGGTTGGCACCGGCTTTGCACTGGGGAGAGGCGAGGCCACGAGTGTTTAGTATTTGGTGCCGACTTGGTCATTATATGCGCCGTTATTTATAGTTTTTTAAACACCACTGCTTGACATTACCCCTGATAGCGGGCTTTTATGGTGGTGTTGATTACAATTTGATAACAAGGGTGTTCCATATATTAGACACCCTTGCCAATGGCAACCGTAGAGTCGGGGTTTAACATGGACAGTATCAAGGGCTGGATGGAGAGCAATCGCATCACGGAAGTGGAGTGTCTCTTCCCTGATTTCACCGGCAACGCCCGGGGCAAGATCATCCCAGCCAACAAGTTTTTGCGAGAAGGGGGCATGCGTCTGCCCGAGGTGATCTTCACCCAGACAGTGACCGGCGAATATCCGGATGACGACAGCATGATCGATCCGCTGGAGCGGGACATGCAGCTCTATCCTGACCCCAACACCATCCGTTTCGTCCCTTGGGCGCTGGAACCTACCGCTCAGGTTATCCATGACTGTTACGACGTCAACGGCAAGCTGATCGACATCGCGCCGCGCTCCGTGCTGCGTCGGGTTCTGTCATTTTACGAGGCGCAGGGCTGGAAGCCGGTGGTGGCGCCCGAGCTGGAGTTTTATCTGGTTACCCGCAACGAAGACCCCGACTATCCGCTGATGCCGCCGGTAGGGCGCAACGGCCGTCCCGAGACAGCTCGCCAGTCCTTCAGTATCGATGCGGTCAACGAGTTCGATCCCATCTTCGAAGACATGTATGACTACTGCGAAGCGCAGGAGCTGGAGGTGGATACCCTGATCCACGAGTCCGGTGCCGCCCAGATGGAGATCAACTTCCTGCACGGGGATGCCATCGATCTGGCGGATCAGGTGTTCCTTTTCAAGCGCACCATGCGTGAGGCGGCCCATCGCCACGGCATCTACGCCACCTTTATGGCCAAGCCGATGAGCAACGAGCCGGGCTCCGCCATGCACATCCACCAGAGTCTGGAGGATATGAACGGTCGAAATCTGTTCGGTACCCCGGATGGCGGCAACTCCGAACTCTTCATGCATTTCATCGCAGGTCTGCAGAAGTACACCCCGGCGGTGACAGCCCTGCTGGCTCCCAATGTCAACTCCTACCGCCGCCTCACCTTCGGTGAGAGCGCGCCACGCAACGTCCAGTGGGGTGTCGAGAACCGCACCTGTGGTCTGCGGGTACCCTTCTCCGACCCGAGTGCCCGCCGGGTGGAGAACCGCTTCGCCGGTGCCGATGCCAACCCCTATCTGGCGCTGGCCGCCACCCTGGCGTGCGGCTATCTCGGCATGATGGAGAAGCTGGAGCCCATGCAGGAGATGAAATCCAGCGCCTACGACCTGCCCTACAGTCTGCCCCGCTCGCTGGAGGAGGCGCTCAGCCATCTCGAACAGTGCGATCCCATCAAGGAGATGTTGGGGGAGCGCTTTACACGCGCCTTTGTCGCGGTCAAACGCAAAGAGTACGAGACCTACTTCGGGGTGATCAGCCGCTGGGAGCGAGAGTTCCTGCTGCTGAACGTCTGACCCGGATGCGTGCCGGCCACGCATCGTCCGAATCGGGGAGGCAGGCTGCCTCCCCTGCCTGTAACCGGTAATACGGGATGGAGGAGTGCCTCCGCCTGCGGATGGTTGTGAGCGGAAGTTGGCTCGCCACCGCTCTGGTTGCATGGTTGATAACAGTTTTTGGCTCGAATTGAAGGATGTGAGGAGCAGGCCATGCCGCAGTCCACGCGAAAGTGGCGGTGATTGCGGGAGTGGCAGCCTTCCTGATGATTGACGAACAGAACCAGCTAAATCGAAGGAACCGAGGAGCTAACAATGCAACAGACTACCCGTGAGTGGCAGCAGCAGGATGCCAGCCACCACCTGCACCCCTTTACCGACTTTCAGGCTCTGAACAAGAAGGGCAGCCGTATCATCACCAAAGCCAGTGGCGTCTATCTGGAAGACTCCGAAGGCAAGCGCATTCTGGACGGCATGGCGGGGCTCTGGTGCGTCAATATGGGCTATGGTCGGCAGGAGCTGGTGGATGCCGCCACCCGTCAGATGCAGCAGTTGCCCTACTACAACCTCTTCTTCCAGACCACGCACCCGCCGGTGATCGAGCTGGCCACCTTGCTGGCCGAAGTGACGCCATCCCATCTCAACCATGTATTCTTTACCGGCTCCGGCTCCGAGTGCAACGACACCGTGCTGCGGATGGTGCGCCACTACTGGGCCAGCAAGGGGCAACCGGAAAAACAGGTGATCATCAGCCGCCACAACGCCTATCACGGCTCCACAGTGGCGGGGGCGAGTCTGGGTGGCATGAAAGGGATGCATGCCCAGGGTGGTCTGCCCATTCCCGGCATAGTGCACATCGACCAGCCTTATCACTTCGGTGAGGGGCAGGGGATGAGTGCCCACGAGTTCGGGCTGGAGCGGGCCCGTCAACTGGAGCAGAAGATTCTGGAGCTGGGGGTGGAGAAGGTGGCCGCCTTTATCGGCGAGCCGATCCAGGGGGCGGGCGGTGTCATCATTCCGCCTGACAGCTACTGGCCGGAGATCCAGCGCATCTGCGATCACTACGGCATTTTGCTGATAGCCGACGAGGTGATCTGCGGCTTTGGCCGTACCGGCCACTGGTTTGCCAGCGAAGGGTTTGGCATCAAGCCGGATCTGATGTGTCTGGCCAAGGGGATTACCTCCGGTTATATGCCGCTCGGCGCTGTGATGGTGAGTGACCGGGTTGCCAAGGGGCTGGTGGAAGAGGGGGGCGAGTTCAACCACGGCTTCACCTACTCTGGCCATCCGGTCTCTTGCGCGGTGGCGGTGGCCAATATCCAGCTTATGCAAAAGGAGAGCATAGTTAAGCGAGTGCATGATACCATCGGCCCCTATTTGCAGCGCCGCTGGGCAGAGCTGGCTGACCACCCGCTGGTGGGTGAAACCCGTGGCCGCGGGCTGGTCGCCGCCCTGGAAATCGTCCAGGACAAGCAGACCAACCGGCGTTTCCCGGCCCATGCCAATGCCGGGATGACTTGCCGGGAATTCTGTTTTAACAATGGCTTGGTGATGAGGGCGGTAGGCGATACCATGATCATATCGCCCCCCTTGGTGATCACCGAGGAACAGGTTGATGAATTGGTCAAGCTAGCCAGGCTCAGTCTGGATCTGACGGCTGCAAAGCTGAAGGGATAGCTGCCGCCAGGCAGGTTGGCATGCGCATACAATTTGCTTAGGAGACAAGGATGATGTCTTTCAAAACGGGAGTGATCGCTGCCTCTGTGGCTCTGGTCATGGCAAGTGCCGGAGCAATGGCTGAAGAGAAGGTGTTGCACGTCTACAACTGGAGCGACTATATCGCCCCGGATACCCTGGAAAACTTCCAGAAGGAGACGGGCATCAAGGTGGTTTATGACGTGTTTGACAGCAACGAGGTACTGGAAGCCAAGTTGCTGGCTGGTAAATCCGGCTACGACATCGTGGTGCCGTCCAACCCCTTCCTGGCCAAACAGATCAGGGCTGGCGTGTTCCAGAAGCTGGACAAGTCCAAGCTCTCCAACTGGCAAAATATGGATACCGACCTGCTCAAGGCGCTCGACCCGAGCGATCCGGGCAACCAGTACTCCATCCCCTATCTGTGGGGCACCATCGGTTATGCCTACAATGCCGAGAAGGTGAAGGCCGTACTGGGGGCCGATGCGCCGCTCAACTCCTGGGATCTGGTGTTCAAGCCGGAGAACATGGCCAAGCTGAAGGAGTGCGGCGTCTCCTTCCTCGACTCGCCGACCGAAATGTTACCGGCCGCCCTGCAATATCTGGGCTTCAAACCGGATAGCCAGAAGCCGGACGAGCTGAAGAAGGCCGAGGAGCTGTTCCTCTCCATCCGTCCCTATACCGCCTATTTCCACTCCTCCAAGTACATCTCGGATCTGGCCAACGGCAACTTGTGTGTTGCTGTCGGTTACTCCATGGATTTGCAGCAGTCCAAGGCGCGGGCGGCGGAAGCCAAAAATGGCGTGGCACTGACCTACACCATTCCGAAAGAGGGGGCTGGCAGCTTCTTTGACATGATCGCCATCCCGGCGGATGCCAAGAACGTCGAGGCGGCCCACACCTTCATCAACTATCTGATGAAGCCCGACGTGATCGCCAACATTACCAATCAGGTGCAGGCGCCTAACGGCAACAAGGCGGCGACCCCGCTGGTTGACGAGGCGATCCGTACCGATCCGGGGGTTTATCCGGACTCTGCAACCTTGCAGAAGATCTACACCTTCCCGGATCTGCCGGCCAAGGTGCAGCGTCTGATGACCCGCAGCTGGACCAAGATCAAGTCCGGTAAGTAAGTAACGAATACCCCTCCCGGTCCGCAGTTCGGCCGGGAGGGTAGTGATGCCATCCATCCGGATGGGCCGCGCGAATGGATGCGCAGACGGTCAACCACTGAACAGGAGAACTGACACCGTGAATACAACCAGATTGCTAACCATAGCGCTGACCATGGGATTGGCGAATGCAGTCCAGGCAGCCCCTGTGCTCCATTTCTACAACTGGTCTGACTATATCGGCGAGACCACCCTCAGCGATTTCCAGCAGGAGACCGGGATCAAGACCGTCTATGACGTGTTTGACTCCAACGAGACCCTGGAAGGCAAGTTGCTGACGGGGCGGACTGGTTACGATTTGGTGGTGCCCTCCAATAATTTCCTGGCCAAGCAGATCAAGGCGGGAGCCTTCCAGAAACTGGATAAATCCCTGCTGCCCAATCTGGCCAACCTGGATCCCGTGCTGCTCAAGCAGCTCGACAAGGTGGATCCGGGTCATCAGTACGCGGTGCCCTATCTGTGGGGGACCAACGGCATCGGCTACAACGTCGACAAAATCAAGGCGGTGCTGGGAGTCGACAAGATTGACTCCTGGGCCACCATCTTCGAACCGGAAAATATGGAGAAGCTCTCCCGTTGCGGCGTCGCCTTCCTCGACTCTGCCGATGAGATGATCCCTGCAGCCCTCAACTACCTCGGGCTCGATCCCAACAGTCATGCGACGGGGGATATCAAGCAGGCCGAGGCGCTGCTGCTCAAGGTGCGCCCCTATGTGGCCTACTTCCACTCCTCCAAATACATCGGCGATCTCGCCAATGGCGACATCTGCGTGGCGGCCGGTTTTTCCGGCGACATCCTGCAAGCCGCTGCCCGCGCCGATGAAGCTGGCAAGGGGGTGAAAATTGCCTACAGCATTCCGAAAGAGGGGGGAAATCTCTGGTTCGACATGATGGCGATTCCGTCCGATGCCACCAATGTCAAAGAGGCGCACGCTCTCATCAACTATGTCCTGCAGCCCGAAGTGATCGCCAAGGTCAGCGACTATGTGGGCTACGCGAATCCCAACTCAAGGGCGGGCGAGTTTATGGATGAGGCGGTGCGCAACAATGAGGAGGTTTATCCCCCTCAGGCCGTGCTGGAGCGACTCTATGTGCAGGAAGCACATCCCCGCTCGGTACAGCGTCTAATCACCCGGAGTTGGACCAAGATCAAGTCCGGTACCTAACCTTGGTGCCCGTTCGGGGGCGCCAAATCGCTTTTATGGATCGGCCGCAAGGCTGGTATCACGTTGGGGAGTTTGGTAATGGCGATAGCCTCCAGTGCCTACAAGAAAGCCCTCGAGGGCAGTCAGCAGCGCAAAGAAGTGCTGGTGAAAATTGATCGGGTAAGCAAGCAGTTCGACGAAACGCTGGCGGTCGATAACGTATCTCTCAATATTCACAAGGGGGAGATCTTCGCCCTGCTCGGCGGGTCCGGTTCCGGCAAATCGACCCTGCTGCGGATGCTGGCCGGTTTCGAGCGCCCGACCGAGGGGCGGCTGTTCCTCGACGGGGTCGATATCACCGACATGCCTCCCTATGAACGCCCCATCAACATGATGTTCCAGTCCTACGCCCTGTTCCCCCATATGACGGTGGCCCAGAACATCGCCTTTGGCCTCAAGCAGGATGGCCTGCCCAAGGCCGAGATCGATGCCCGGGTGGAGGAGATGCTCAAGCTTGTGCAGATGACCCAGTATGCCCGTCGCAAACCGCATCAACTCTCCGGTGGCCAGCGCCAGCGGGTGGCGTTGGCTCGCTCGCTAGCCAAGCGTCCCAAGTTGCTGCTGCTGGATGAACCCATGGGGGCGCTCGACAAGAAGCTGCGTTCCAAGATGCAGCTGGAGCTGGTAGAGATCATCGAGCGGGTCGGGGTTACCTGCGTCATGGTGACCCACGATCAGGAAGAGGCCATGACCATGGCGGAGCGGATCGCCATCATGCACCTCGGCTGCATCGAGCAGATCGGCAGCCCGATGGATATCTACGAGACCCCAGCCAGTCGGCTGGTGTGCGAGTTCATCGGTAACGTCAACCTGTTTGACGGCCTGCTGGTGGAGGATGAGCAGGACCACGCCACCATCGCCTGCGCCGACTTGGAACAGCCCATCTATGTGGGCCACGGCATCAGCTCCCGCGCCGAGAACAAGAAGGTGACCTATGCCCTGCGGCCGGAAAAACTGCTGATGAGTCTGCAAAAACCGGAGGAGATCGAGCACCCGGACTTCAACTGGACCAAGGGTGAGGTCTATGACATCGCCTATCTGGGCGGTCACTCGGTTTATCACATCCAGCTGCCCTCGGGCAAAATCGTTCAGGCTTTCATCGCCAATGCCGAACGCCACGGCAAGCGGCCAACCTGGGATGACCAGGTATTCCTCTACTGGGAAGATGACAGCGGCGTGGTGCTGCAATCATGAAGTTCTTGCAACGACTGAAGCGGGTCGGGGGGCGCCGACTGGTGATTGGCATCCCCTTCTTCTGGCTGTTCCTCTTCTTCCTGCTGCCCTTCGTCATCGTGGTGAAGATCAGTTTTGCGGAAGCGGATGTGGCGATCCCGCCCTACACCGACGTGGTGAGCTGGGCCGACAATCAGCTCACCATCCTGCTCAATATGGGCAACTACCTGCTGCTGCAGGAGGATGAGCTCTATATCGCGGCCTATCTGGGCTCCCTCAAGATGGCCTTCGTCAGCACTTTGCTCTGCCTGCTGATTGGCTATCCGATGGCCTACTCCATCGCCCGGGCCAACAAGGAGACCCAGACCGTTCTGCTGCTGCTGATCATGATGCCGACCTGGACCGCCATTCTGATCCGGGTCTATGCGTGGATGGGGATCCTCAGCAACAACGGCCTGCTCAACAGCGTCTTGCTGGGGATCGGGGTGATCGACGAGCCGCTGCAGATCCTCAACACCAACCTGGCGGTCTATATCGGCATCGTTTACTCCTATCTGCCCTTCATGGTGCTGCCGCTCTACGCCAATCTGGTCAAACACGATCAGAGCCTGCTGGAGGCGGCCTCCGACCTGGGGGCCCGCAACCTGACCCGTTTCTGGCAGATCACGGTGCCGCTCTCCAAAAACGGCATTATCGCCGGCTGCATGCTGGTGTTCATTCCGGTGGTGGGGGAGTTCGTTATCCCGGAAATGCTGGGCGGCCCGGAGACCCTGATGATCGGCAAGGTGCTGTGGCAGGAGTTCTTCAACAACCGCGACTGGCCGGTTGCCTCTGCGTTGGCGGTAGTGATGCTGGCGGTGCTGATTATTCCGATCATCCTCTTCAACCGTAACCAGGCCAAAGAGCTGGAGGGCAAGGCATGATGAGACGTTTCGGTTTTGCCAAGCTGATGCTCTGGCTTGGGCTGCTGTTTATCTACCTGCCCATGATCATCATGGTGATCTACTCCTTCAACGCCTCCAAGCTGGTGACGGTGTGGGGCGGGTGGTCGCTCAAGTGGTATTTCGGCCTGCTTGATAACAAGCAGCTGATCGGGTCTGTGTTCCGCTCGCTGGAGATCGCCTTCTACACCGCGATCGCCGCGGTGGCGCTGGGGACGGTGGCGGCCTTCGTGCTGACCCGAATTCCCCACTTCCGTGGTCGCACCCTGTTCGGCGGCATGGTGACGGCGCCGCTGGTGATGCCCGAGGTGATCACCGGTTTGTCGCTGCTGCTGCTGTTCGTGGCGATGGCCCAGCTGGTGGGCTGGCCCGCCGAGCGGGGCATGTTGACCATCTGGATCGCCCACACTACCTTCTGTACCGCCTACGTGGCGATCGTGGTGTCGGCGCGGTTGCGGGAGCTGGATCTCTCCATCGAGGAGGCGGCGATGGATCTTGGCGCCAAGCCGTGGAAGGTGTTCTTCCTGATCACCATCCCGATGATTGCCCCCTCGCTGGCGGCAGGCGGCATGATGTCGTTTGCCCTGTCGCTGGATGATCTGGTGCTGGCGAGCTTCGTCTCCGGCCCGGGCTCCACTACCTTGCCGATGGAGGTCTTCTCGGCGGTACGGCTCGGGGTGAAACCCGAGATCAACGCTGTAGCCAGCCTGATCCTGCTGTCGGTATCGCTCTTTACCTTCGGCAGCTGGTATCTGATGGCCAGGGCGGAGAAGCGCCGTCGCGCCGAGATAGCCATGACCACCCAGATGCAGGCCGTCGTCTGACGCCATGATAAGATCCGCCTACTCTCGTCAACCTGGAGGATGAGTATGCGGATCTCCCTTTTTAGCGGTCGTGGCACCGAGCTGGTGCCCGGCCTCACCAGTGCCATTCACAAGCAACCGATCTCTGCACCAGTTCGCTGTACCTTTGCCGGTCTGGAAGGGGATGAGCAGTGTGACCTGCGCCACCACGGTGGCCCGGATCGGGCGCTCCACTACTATCCGGTCGATCACTATCTCTGGTGGCAGACCTGGCAAACCGCGCTGAGCTTGCCTGCGCCACGTACAGCCTGGCAACCTGCCGCCTTTGGCGAGAACCTCTCCGGTCTCGGGCTGACCGAGGCGCAAGCCTGCATTGGCGATGTCTATCGACTCGGCGACGCGCTGATCCAGATAAGTCAGCCAAGATCCCCCTGCTTCAAGCTCAACCAGCGCTTTGGCTATGGCCAGATGTCCCAGGTGATGCAGCTAAATGGCCGTTGTGGCTGGCTGCTGCGGGTGCTGGAGGAGGGCATGATCGCGCCTGACAGGGCCATGGAGCTGGTAGACAGACCCTATCCCGAACTGACGGTGAAGCGCACGGCGGATATCCTGTTCAATCAGGTGCGCAATGAAGCTGATCTGCTGATGTTGCTGGAGAATCCGGCCCTCTCCCCCAACTGGCGCCAGCATGCAGCCGACTGGCTGGAGCATGGCACTGTGGCTGACTGGCAGCGCCGTCTGCTGGGGCCGGCATCCCTGCGCCTGGCCTGACGGCCGGTTGCCGGAATGTCACCAGCTGGCTGCAGTCCGGTAAACGGGTGAAAAGAGTGCTGAATAGTTGAGCGAACAGCACTTTTTTTCCTGCAAAATGCAAAAAAGGCTTGTGTCAGGTCTGGGCTTTCGGTAAATTCCCGTCCCGCAGACATCGGTGTGTAGCGCAGCTTGGTAGCGCACTTCGTTCGGGACGAAGGGGTCGGAGGTTCGAATCCTCTCACACCGACCAAATTTGAAAAGGCCGCTCAATAGAGCGGCCTTTTTGCATTTTCCTTCCAGTTACTCGGTTTTTCATTAGCTGCTGACCTGTTACCTGGCCAAGTGATCTGACTTGATGTATGCAGGGTCGAAGCAAGCCCACAGACATTAAAAGGGCCACCGCTCGGTGGCCCATCGGTGGAGTCTGATCCTGACTCCGGCACTCTAGATTGTGGCAATCTCGCTATGGGTCTTGTCTATGGTGCCCTCCTTGCGCGCCAGGCGCTTACTCAGATATGCCAGTGCTGATGCCGCAAAGCCTTGAAACTGTGTTGAGGCAGCAAGGCCGCGTGCTTGGGGTACTCACTAATGAAATGTTCTATTCCCTCCATCAGTTGTGCACGTAATGAAATAACGGGCTCATGCCAGGCTTGCAGGCATAGATGGCCGGGGATCAACTGCTCCTGATAATCTTCCAGCAGCTGTTCTGGCCAGGGTTCAATACCGGAATTGCGTTGCAGCAAATAGTGGGCGGCGGGTTCACGGGCATAAATGAACTGAATTTGGGCCAGATCGCGTTGGCATAGCGTTTGACTGTTGATATGACAGGTCAAATATTTTCCCGTTTTCAGATCCAGAAAGTGACCGCGTTGCCGACAGGGAACGATGCGATACCAAGGCAGGGGTGAGGAGAGAGAATACCCCTCAAGCTCCTGTTCCAACCAGTGGCGACACTCGGGTGTCTGCACCTCGTCGAGCATGGACTCGAGCTGTGTCAACAAGGCTCTGGATGGTTTGATGGCCAGTTTCGCACTCATCGCCTGCAATCCTCCCTCTGCACACAATCCCGACTATCAGTATGGACCTTGTTCGGCCAGAGGGGGTAAGGAATCTAATGATTAAAAGTAGATTAGCCGCGTGGTTTTTATGCACTAACTTGGTTCAACCCACCAGATAGGTACCAGTGCCGAAGGCGATGTGGGTGCCCTCTTCGTTGTGCAGCTCCATCCGGGCGACGGCCACCTTGCTGCCAGCCCGGATGATGTGGGCGGTGGCGATAAACTCGTTGCCGCGTCCCGGGCGCAGGTAATCCACCCGCAGATCGATAGTGCCTAGGCGGGCGAAGCGCTCCTTGAGATAGCTGGGGGAGAACTCCTCCAGCTCGTCGATGCAGGAGGCGGCGACGATCATGCCACCCGCCACATCCAGCAGCGTGGCGGTGACGCCGCCGTGCAGGATGTTGTGGAAAGGGTTGCCGATCAGCTTCTCATCCATCTTGATGCGCAGCTCCACCTTGTCGAAGTCGTAGTGGGTCACCTGCATGCCGATCAGCTTGTTGAAGGGCATCTTCTCGGCAAACAGGTTGGCAATGCCACTGAGCGCCATCTTCTTGAGCATCTGTTTCATTCTCTGATCCCAATCCTTGTCATCAAAGCCGAGTAAAAACTCCAGCCAGTCTGCAACAGTTCCTTAACAGTCGCAATGGCAGGTTTATTGTGGGCGGCGGCTGCTTTAGAATGTCGACCCCAAAGGAGAGCCCATGACTGCGATTGCCGAAACCCTGCCAGATCCTCAGCCAGAGAGTCCGCTTGCCCTGCTGCAGGCGGTCTTCGGCTATCAGCAGTTTCGGCCGGGTCAGCTCGAAATCATCGAGCAGATCGTCGCGGGGCGCGATGCGCTGGTGCTCAAGCCCACTGGCGGCGGCAAGTCGCTCTGCTACCAGATCCCGGCACTGCTGCGGCCCGGGCTCGGCGTGGTGGTCTCTCCCCTTATTTCGCTGATGAAGGATCAGGTCGACAGTCTGCGCGCCAACGGCGTGGCGGCGGTCTACATCAACTCGGCCCTGAGCCGGGAGGAGATGATCCAGAACTTCGCCGCCATGCGCCGTGGCGAGATCAAGCTGGTCTATGTCTCCCCCGAGCGCTTGCTGCAGCACGAGTTTATGGACCGGCTGGCCGAGCTGCCGCTCGGGCTGTTCGCCATCGACGAGGCGCACTGCGTTTCCCAGTGGGGCCACGACTTCCGGCCTGAGTATGCGGCGCTGGGGCGGCTAAAACAGTGGTTCCCGCAGGTGCCTGTGGTGGCGCTCACCGCCACCGCCGATGAGGCGACCCGCAGCGACATGCTGCACCGTTTGGAGCTCAACGATCCCTTCATCCACACCGCCAGCTTCGATCGCCCCAATATCCGCTACAGCCTGGTGGAGAAGTTCAAGGCGGCCGAGCAGCTGCTGCGTTACGTGCAGAGCCAGAAGGGCAACTGCGGCATCGTCTACTGCTCCAGTCGCAACCGTGTGGAGGAGGTGGCCGAGCGGTTATCCCGCCACGGCTGCAAGGCCGCGCCCTATCATGCGGGGCTACCGCTCGAGCAGCGTCAGCAGACCCAGGATGCCTTCCTCAAGGACGACATCGAGATAGTGGTGGCGACGGTGGCGTTCGGTATGGGCATCGACAAACCCAATGTGCGCTTCGTGGTGCACTACGACATCCCGAAGAACATCGAATCCTATTATCAGGAGACCGGCCGGGCCGGTCGCGATGGCACTCCCGCCGAGGCGCTGCTGCTCTACGATCCTGCCGATATCGGCCGGGTGCGCCGCTTGCTCGATAACATCGAGAATCCGCAGCAGTTGCAGGTGGAGCAGTACAAGCTCAACGTGATGGCGGCCTTTGCCGAGGCGCAAACCTGCCGCCGTCAGGTGCTGCTCAACTATTTCGGCGAGTACAACGACAAGCCCTGTGGCAACTGCGATATCTGTCTCGATCCGCCCAAGAGCTATGACGGCACCGAAGATGCCCAGAAGGCGCTCTCCTGCGTCTGGCGGGTGGGGCAGAATTTCGGGGTGGGTTATGTAGTGGAAGTGCTGCGCGGGTCGCTGAACCAGCGCATCAAGGATCACGGCCACGACAAGCTCTCGACCTACGGCATCGGCAAGGATCAGAGCCACGAATACTGGATGAGCGTGATCCGCCAGCTGATCCACAAGGGACTGCTGACCCAGAACATCACCCGCAATCTGGTGCTGCAGCTGACCGAAGCGGCCCGCCCCGTGCTGCGTGGAGAGGTGAAGCTGGAGCTGGCGGTGCCCCGCCTGCAGCCTATCTCCAGCCGCAAGGAGAAGCGCAATGGCCTGCTCGACAACGCCAACTACGACAAACGGTTGTTCAAGGAGCTGCGCGGCCTGCGCAAGCAGATTGCCGAGGATGAAGAGGTGCCGCCCTACGTGGTGTTCAACGATGCGACCCTGGTTGAGATGGCTCAGCTGATGCCGATGACCGAAGACGAGATGCTGGCTATCAACGGTGTCGGGCACCGCAAGCTGGAGCGCTTTGGCGAAGCCTTTATGGACCTGATCATCGATTACTGCCGCCGGTAGGGTCGATTAGGCAGCCTAATCGACCACGGCAAGCACGGCTCGGAAGAACCTGGGTCAGACGCGAGGTTATTTCAGGCTGGCGTAGAAGGCCGCCAGATTGTCGATATCCGCATCGGTCAGCGGCGCCATGAAGGGGTCCATCAAGGGCTCTTTGCGAGTGCCATCCTTGAACGCTTTCAACTGTTTCACCAGATAGGCGGCATTCTGACCCGCCAGATGGGGATAGTTGGGGATCATCGCCTTGCCTTCCACGCCGTGACAGGCGGCACAGACCGCCGCCTTGGCTTTGCCGGCTTCAATATCGGCAGCCTTGGCCTGATGACCCCACGCCAGTGCCAGCAAGGGCAGGGCATATACCCATTTTTGCATCTTCTTCTCCTTGAATTGAAAAATGATGGTTGCCAGTGAGCACAAGCATGGCTGACGGCAGTATAAAGAGTGACACGAGCATACGCAGGGACGAATGGTACAACCATGAAGTTGATCAACACTTTTGCGACCGAGTTGCCCTGGGCCTGTGAACCCGTGGTCCCTCAGCCTCTGCAGCAGCCCCGGTTGCTTCATCTCAACCGGGCTTTGCTGGATGAGCTGGGATTGGGAGGCATCAGCGAGGCTGACTGGATCGCCTGTTGTGGCGAGGGAAAAGTACTGCCCGGTATGCAGCCGGTAGCTCAGGTCTATGCGGGCCATCAGTTCGGGGGTTATAGCCCCCGGCTTGGGGATGGTCGCGCGCTGCTGCTGGGTGAGCAGCTGGCGCCGGATGGGCAGCGCTGGGATTTGCACCTGAAGGGGGCGGGTAAAACCCCGTTCTCCCGTTTTGGTGACGGCCGCGCCGTGCTGCGCTCCAGCATCCGCGAATATCTCGCCTCAGAAGCGCTCCATGCTCTCGGCATCCCGACCACGCGAGCACTGGTGCTGGTGGGCAGTCAGGAGCCTGTTTATCGCGAGCAGGTGGAGACCGGGGCGACCGTGCTGCGTACCGCCCCCAGCCATCTGCGCTTCGGCCATATCGAGTATTTCGCCTGGAGCGGGCAGGGAGAGAAGATCCCGCCACTCATCGACTATCTGCTGCGCCACCACTTCCCCGAACTGGAGAGTGGTGCCGAACTGTTTGCCGAGGTAGTGCGCCGCACCGCGCGGTTGATTGCCAAATGGCAGGCGGCGGGCTTCTGTCACGGGGTAATGAATACCGACAACATGTCGCTGTTCGGCCTGACGCTGGATTACGGCCCCTACGGCTTTATCGATGCCTACGTGCCGGACTTTGTCTGCAACCACTCGGATCCGGCGGGTCGTTACGCGCTGGATCAGCAGCCCGCGGTCGGTTACTGGAATCTGCAAAAGCTGGCGCAGGCGCTGGCTGGCCATGTAGACGGTGATGCATTGACTGCGGCGTTGGCCCAGTACGAGCAGCAGCTGATGCTGCACTACTCCGAGCTGATGCGGGCCAAACTCGGGCTGGCGGTGTGGGAGGAGGATGACCCAGCGCTGTTCCGCGAGTTGTTCCGGTTGCTGGCGGCTAACAAAGTGGATTACCACCTGTTCCTGCGCCGTCTCGGTGAGGTGACGCAAGAGGGGGCGTGGCCTGCGTCTCTGCTGGCCCTGTTGTCTGGACCAGGTGTTTGGCTGGCGTGGCTGGAGCGCTATCGGGCGCGGCTGATGCGCGAAGGCAGCGAGGATGCCGTGCGCAAGGCGCAGATGGATGCCATCAATCCCAAGTATGTGCTGCGTAATGCGCTGGCCCAGCAGGTGATCGACGCCGCCGACGCAGGGGATATGCAGCCGTTCGAGCGGCTGTTCGCCGCCTTGCAGCACCCCTATGATGAACAACCGGAATATGAGGATCTCGCCACCCCGACTCCGGCATGGTATTGCGGTGGTGAGCTCTCCTGCAGCAGCTGAGAGACAGGGAATGAGTTGGCAAATCAAACAGGTAGATAGCGAAGCTGGCGTGGTGACGCTGGATTGTCCGGCGCTCGAGTGGGACTCGTTTCCGCTGTTGGCGCAGGCCTTGCTGCGAGAGTGGGAGCTTCAGCCGCTCGAGCAGGATGCGGGGGCCGACCGCCATAGCTGGTTGCTGGAGTTTGAAGGGAGCCAGTTTCGGCTGGAGTATGAACACTACAGCGGCTGCTGGCTGGAGACGGTGCGCCCGGCGGATCGGGAGGCACTGCTCTGGCTCGCCAGACAGCACAAGGCGTGACTATCGCCCACAAGGCCAGCTCTGCCGCTGGCCAACCTGGACAAGCGTAATCGCATAAAGATTGAACTATCGGTTTGGGGGCGTATAATCTCGCCCCTCGATTATCGCCAATGGTGGCGATATGGGTTCCCTAACCCCATTAACCAAAAAGGTCACAAGATGAATCTGACCCCTGCGCAGTACCAAACGGCGCTCTTTCGCCTGTCGTTGTTCCACATCCTGATCATTGCCAGCAGCAACTATCTGGTGCAGCTGCCGATCACCGTGTTTGGCTTCCACACCACTTGGGGTGCGTTCAGCTTCCCGTTTATCTTCCTCGCCACTGACCTGACGGTGCGGATCTTCGGTGCCGGTCTGGCACGCAAGATTATCCAGACCGTGATGCTTCCTGCGCTGGCGGTCTCCTATGTGCTCTCCGTGCTCTTCTTCGAAGGGAGTTTCCAGGGCGTTGGTCATCTGGCCGAGTTCAACCTGTTCGTAGCGCGTATCGCGCTGGCCAGCTTTATGGCCTATCTGGTAGGGCAGTTCATGGATGTGGTGGTGTTCAACCGCCTGCGTCTGCTCAAGCAGTGGTGGATTGCACCTGCGGCCTCCACCCTGTTCGGTAATCTGGTTGATACCATCGCTTTCTTCAGTGTGGCCTTCTGGCGCACCACAGATCCTTTCATGGCAGAGCACTGGGTCGAGATCGCAACCGTCGATTACGTATTCAAGTTGCTGATAAGCCTTGGTTTGTTCGTGCCGCTCTACGGTGTCTTGTTGCGCTACCTCAGCCGCAAGCTGGTGGGCGAGGCCGGATTATCCAGCCTGCAAACGGCCACCCGGCAAGCCTGACCAGATTGACCACCCTTCGCGGTGGTCAATTTTTTTGCACTTTCTGCAAATAGCGCTTGCTTAGTTAAATGAGAATGATTATTGTTAACTTGTTTTCCGGGAAAGACTTCATTCGTTCCAACGTGATGGACTTCTTGTGAAGGCACGACATTGCTCACATTGCTTCCAGTTAAGGGCCAGTTTATCTGGCCCTCTTTTTTTGTCATTTTTCAGCAAGTTGCAGGCATAAAAAACGGGAGCCAAGGCTCCCGTCGTCACTCTGCCTGCGGCTTACTCGATATCGAGTGCCTCGGGGGAGAGGATCACCCCTGTGGTATCGGCGTAGAGGTGGTCGTCAGGCAGGAAGGTCACGCCACCGAAGTTGACCGGCAGATCGGTCTCCCCTACATCCTTGCTGTCGGCACCGACCGGAATGGCTGCCAGTGCCTGAATGCCGATATCCAGATCTTCCAGAATATCGACTTCGCGGACGCAGCCGTAGCAGACAATCCCTTCCCAATCGTTCTCTGCTGCTGTTGTGGCGATGTCGCTGTCGATCAGAGCTCGGCGCATGGAGCCACCGCCATCGATCAGCAAGACGCGTCCCAGTCCGTTCTCTTTGACGAGTTCACGTATAAGACCATTCGATTCGAAGCATTTGACGGTGGTGATGACGCCGCCGAAAGAGGCGCGGCCGCCGAAGGAGCAGAGCATGGGTTCAAGCACATCCACCATGTCCTGATAGATGTCGCACAGTTCAGAAGTATTGTATTCCATAGTGTCAAATCCACGGCTGGAAACAGGTGCAACCAGTATAAGGAGTGGGTGTGGCATTTCAATGAATATTCCTTGCACAGATCACCTGTCGCCGCTTTTCTGCATAAGCTCAATGCAGTTCACTGCCTGTTTGCGAGAGGTCCATCGTGCTTATCCGTCATAAGTTGATCCTGAATACCGTGCTGGTTGCCGTTGCCATGCTGGTACTGAGCGGCCTGTTTATCTACTCCAGCCAGGTGCACCGTCACCTGACCGAAGCCCAGCGCAATATCGACCAGCTGGAGATCGCCATGCTCAACCTGCGGCGGGCCGAGAAGGATTTTCTGATCCGTAAGGATGTGACCTTCGTCGAGCGCTTCAATCAGGGGCTGTCAGATTTTCACCAGCACAATCGGGAGCTGGTGACCGATGACAATCTGGCGGCTGTCGAGGGGGAGCTGACCAGACTGGATCAGCAGATCAGCGGTTATGGCAAAGCCTTCAACGATCTGGTGGCCCAGCAGCAGAAGATTGGTCTGGGGCCGGAGGAGGGGCTCTATGGCAAGCTGAGGGCGGCGGTGCATGAGGTGGAGAATGGACTCAAGCAGCTGGATCAGCAGGGGCTGCTCATCACCATGTTGCAGCTGAGACGAGCGGAGAAAGACTTCATGCTGCGCTCCGATATCCAGTATCTGGAGCGTTTCGAGACCTTGCACAAGAGTTTTCAGGATAGCCTTGCCACTTTGCCGGAGGCGGATCGCGGCAAGCTGGAGCAGGCCAGCAAGCAGTACCGGCAGGACTTTGTGGCGCTGGTGCAGGGGATGCAGGTACTGGGGCTGAAAGAGGATGAAGGGCTGCGTAACCAGATGCGGGATCTGGTGCATCAGACCGAACAGGGGTTTGCCGCCGTCGATCAGCACATTGTCGCTGAGCTGGAGCGGCAGAGCGCTCGCCTCAACAGCCTGATGCTGGTCTGTGGCGGGGTGATTGTTGTGCTGATCGGCATCATGAGCGTGTTGCTGGGGCGCAGCATCGACCGTCCCATTACTCAGGTGAATGACACCGTCAACCGCATTCGTCAGGATAATGACCTGCGCTTGAAGATAGAACTGCGCGGGGCAGATGAAATGGCCCAGCTGGCAGGCAATCTCGACGTGATGCTGGGCGGGTTTCGCGATCTGATCGGCGATGTGAAGCAGAGCGTGCACACCCTGACCGAAGCGGCGGATCACCTTTCGGCCAACGTCAAGCGCACCAGTGAAGGGGCGGCGCGTCAGCTGCAGGAGACCGATATGGTGGCGACCGCGTCCACCGAGATGGGCTCCACCATCGAAGAGATCGCCCGCAACACAGAGCAGGCGGCCAACAATGCGCAGGCGACCAACAACAAGGCGATGGAGGGGCGGGCTGCGGTCGAGAATACTGTCGAGCAGATCCGCTCGCTGGCGGGTAATCTGGAGAGTTCATCCCGCGAGGTGAGCCAGCTGCAAAAAGAGAGCGAGACCATCGGCTCCGTGCTCGACGTGATCCGCGGCATTGCCGAGCAGACCAACCTGCTGGCCCTCAACGCAGCCATCGAAGCAGCTCGGGCAGGGGATCAGGGGCGCGGCTTTGCGGTAGTGGCCGATGAGGTGCGCAATCTGGCCATCCGTACCCAGAAATCGACCCAGGAGATTGCCGGCATCATCAGCTCGCTGCAGAAACAGACCGGCAGCATCGTCGAGGTGATGGCAACCTGCCGCGAGCAGGGCAACCGCAGCTCGGATCAGGCCAGTACCGCAGGGGAGTTGCTGGGGCAGATCACTCAGGATGTTACCCACATCATGGACATGAGCACCCAGATTGCGGCAGCCATCGAGCAACAGAGTCTGGTGGCCAACGAGGTGAACCGCAACGTCAACAACATCCGCGACATCGCCCAGGAGTCGAGCATCATGGCAGAGGAAAATGCGAGATCCAGCGAGGGCCTCAACGAGCAGGCCCAGCTGCTCAACAAGGCGGTGGCAAAATATCGGGTTTAGTGAGCGGACTGGCATCCTTGTGAGGTTTTTACACCAGAGTGGCAATGATTTGATCGTAATGGCTGTTATTGGGGAAATTCGCTCATATAATCGCCGCCACTATGATGATTCGGAAGGATTCGATGGCAAAGTTGCTGGTGGCCGCATTCGGGCTGCTCTGTTCCTGTCTGGTGTTGGCAGGGCCGGCGCCTCAGGCTACCCCACTCAAGCCCGGTATGGAGCCGCTACTCAGCTGGTTCAACGGGGCCTTTACGAGCCGGGAGCAGGCCAGTTACGACAGCCGCTTTACCAGTGCCGAGCTGCGCCTGATGGAGATCTGGCCCGGCTATCAGGGCTATCGCTGGGTCTATGCCGAGCAGTACCTGAGTCTGCGCTCCGTCCGTCCCTTCCGCCAGCGCATCTATCGCTTCTCCCCCGCCCCTGACGGGCGGATCCTGATGGCAGAGCTGACCATGCCCCGTGCCACCGATTTTGCCGGTGCCTGGCATGATCCCGCCCTGCTCGACAGTCTGACCCCGCAGCAGCTCTCCTTGCGCCACGGTTGCGAGATCTGGCTGACACGCACTCCCTCCGGCGAATATGCCGGTCACACCCGGGTGGGCCATTGCTCCACCGATTTTGGCGGTGCCACGACGCTGGTGCAGCATATCTGGATTGGCCCCGATAGCGTCAGATTGCTGGATCGAGCCTATGACAACGCAGGGAGCCCGCGCTGGGGCAGCCCTGGTGAGGGGTATGTCTATTTGCGTCGTTCCAAAGGATTTGGCCAGTAGGGGAGAGTGCGTCTGGCTGCGGGAACATGAAGGATGAAAAATAGGGATCGTAAAAAAGGCGCCCGATGGGCGCCTTTTTCAGAATTCTTCAGAAGTAAAATTACTTCTTGGTGGTCATCGCACCGAAACGCTTGTTGAACTTGTCTACGCGGCCGCCGCTAGAAACTTCTTTCTGCTTGCCGGTGTAGAACGGGTGGCACTCGGAGCACACGTCCAGGTTCAGATCTTTACCGATGGTAGAGAAAGTGTTGATGACGTTACCGCAAGAGCACTTGGCGGTGATGGCTACGTAGTCAGGATGGATACCAGCTTTCATGGACAACCTCAATTAATAGGCCGTGTCGCCATCCGATCTCTTGTCGGACACCACACGATTGTTGAACACAGTTTCAAAGGCTGCGAATAATATAGGAAATGCCTGAGATCAGGCAAGTGGCTTCGCAGAAAAAATAGGCAACCCCTGGTGAATTCTTCCCAAACGCTGGATCTGGTTCGTGTCGCTGTCCCGGTACCGTTACGCCGTCACTTCGACTATCTCTCTCCCCTGCCGTTACCTGCCCCTGGTTGCCGGGTCGAGATCCCTTTCGGTCCCCAGACCCTGGTCGGGCTGGTGGTGGATCATCCGGTTGACAGCCAGGTGCCCCGCAACAAGCTCAAGCCCATCAAACGGGTATTGGACACGGCTCCGGTGCTGGGGCCGGATATTCTGGCGCTGATGAACTGGAGCGCCAGCTACTACCAGCATCCGCTGGGGGAAGTGCTGCCCCACGCCCTGCCGGTGCTGGTGCGCAAGGGGGAGCCTGCCGCTTATCGTGAACTGGAGTTCTGGTTTGCCACCGAGGCGGGCATGGCCATCGACCTTAACGAGCTCAAGCGGGCGGCCAAGCAGCAGCAAGTGCTCGCCCTGCTGCGCAAAGGGCCGCAGACCCCCTCTGCCCTCAAGCAGGAGGAGATCCAGAGCTCCGCTCTCACTGCGCTGGAGAAGAAGGGATTGCTGGAGAAGCGTTCGCTGGAGCCGAGCCACGATGGCGACTGGGCTGCCCGCTTTGAGCCGGGGGAGGGGCTGCGCCTCAACGGCGAACAGGCGCTGGCCGTCTCTGCCGTTACCAGCCAGAGCGACAAGTTCGGTGCCTTCCTGCTGGATGGCATCACAGGTTCCGGCAAGACCGAGGTCTACCTGAGCATCCTCGAGCCGTTGCTCAAGGCGGGCAAGCAGGCACTGGTGATGGTGCCGGAGATCGGCCTCACCCCGCAGACCATCAACCGCTTCCGGCGCCGCTTCAACGTGCCGGTGGTGGCGATGAACTCCGCCATGAACGATCGGGAACGGCTCGACGCCTGGCTCGCCTGCCGCGACGGCGCCGCCGCCATCCTGATCGGCACCCGCTCGGCGGTGTTCACCCCGTTTCACAACCTCGGCATCATCATCATCGACGAAGAGCACGACGGCTCCTTCAAGCAGCAGGACGGTTTTCGCTACCACGCGCGGGATCTGGCGGTGATGCGGGCCCATCGTGCCGGTATTCCGATCCTGCTTGGCTCGGCTACCCCATCGCTGGAGACATTGCACAACGCCCGCACCGGCAAGTATCACCATCTCACCCTGACTCGCCGTGCCGGTAACGCCCAGACCGCCCGTCAGGTGATCCTGGATATCAAGAGCGTGCGGCTGCAGGCCGGGCTCTCCCCCCAGTTGGAGCAGCTGATGGCAGAGCATCTAGCGGCGGGCAATCAGGTGATGCTGTTCCTCAACCGCCGTGGCTATGCCCCGGCTCTGATCTGCCACCAGTGCGGCTGGAGCGCTGCTTGTGAGCGGTGTGATGCCTGGTACACCTGGCATCAGGCCGGGCGACGACTGCATTGTCACCACTGCGACAGCGTACGCCCGCTGCCCCACAACTGCCCCGAGTGTGGCAGCAACGAGCTGATCGGATCGGGAGTGGGCACCGAGCAGCTGGAGCAGTTGCTCACGACGGTTTTCCCGCAATATCCCGTAGTGCGCATCGATCGGGACAACACCCGCCGCAAGGGGGAGCTGGAGACCCATCTCGGCGACATCAAGGCGGGCAAGTACAAGATCCTCATCGGCACCCAGATGCTGGCCAAGGGCCACCACTTCCCGGATGTGACCTTGGTGGGGCTGCTGGATGTGGATGGCGCCCTGTTCAGCGCTGATTTTCGCGCCGCCGAGAAGCTGGCCCAGCTCTACACCCAGGTGGCGGGCCGTGCCGGTCGCGCCAGCAAACCCGGGTTGGTGGTGCTGCAGAGCCATCATCCGGAGCACGCCCTGCTGCAGGATCTGACCCAGAATGGTTACGGCCACTTCGCCGATACGGCGCTGAAAGAGCGCCGCCTGCTGGGGCTGCCGCCCTTCAGCTATCAGGGGCTGTTTAGGGCCGAGGCCAACGGCCGCGACGAGGTGCAGCTGTTCCTCGCCCGCCTCGCCGATACCCTGCGCAGCGCCCGCTATCCCAACGTTCAGGTGCTGGGGCCCATCAGCGGCTTTATGGAGCGCAAGGCGGGCAAATTTCGCATGCAGTTGCTGCTGCAGGGGCCGAACCGAGCACCGCTGGCCCAACTGCTGGACTGGGTGGTGAAGGAGCTGGAAGGCTGGCCCGAGACCAAAAAGGTGCGCTGGAGTCTGGATATCGACCCCACCGAGCTGAGTTGATGGTGGCACCGGAGCCGGTCGCTGGCAGTTATCGTCAGCGACCGATGGGTGATTTCATTTCAAAGCTCAGACCCGCAGATCGATCTGCTGCACCCAGCCTCCTTTACCCTGTTCGGTGAGATAGAGGCCGGATTGGCGCAGCACCCCCTGATTGCCGCTCTCCCCCAGATGGTTGAAGGGGGTGTCGAGGGGGCGCAGCAGGATGGCGCCGATCCCCAGCTCCACCAGAGCGATGGGGGCGTGATCCGGATGCCAGAACTGCAGGGCTGAAAACTGGCTATCCCCCTCATCCAGCACCCCGTTGCCATCCTCATCCAGGGTGGCCAGCTCGCCGAAGCCATTGCCGGAGCGAGCACCAAACAGCTCGCCCCCATCGTCTATGGTGCCGTTGCCATTGCGATCCAGCGCCACAAAGCCGCTGCCTTCACTCAAGCCCGGCAGGCTATCCTCCTTGCCATCCTGATCGATATCGAAAGTGACCCGTGCCTCGGTCAGATCGGCAATCTTGCCATCCAGACTCAGCACCAGCGGATCTTTGAGGGCATTGAGGGTGGTGCGCCGCTGGCTTACCTCCAGCTGGCGCCAGTCGAGCACAAAGCCGAGATCGAGCTGAATAGTCTGACCATCCCGAGTCGCTACGCTGGCCGATGCCACCACGTTGAGCTGCTCCTGTTGCAGCAGGGTGTCAGTCACCTCCACCAGTTGATCCGGCTCGGCGGCTTGAGCAGCGGCATCTCCTTGGGTCACTCCATCGCCTCCCTCTTCGGAGGGGGTGATCGGCTTGGGCAGCTCGATTTCGTGGCCCAGCATCGCCTCGATCATCAGCTTGATCAGCCGCTGGCGGTTATCCAGTCCATCGTCGGGAATACCATCCTGCTCTTTGCCGACGTCCGCTGCGGGCGGGGCGGGAGGTGTTGTCGCTTGCTGGCTGGCGGCCGATTGCCTCGCGGTTTGCAGCGTCAGGGCGCTGGTGAGGGTCAGGGTGCTGCTGCGTTCGCCGGCCACTGCCGCGTTGTTGCCTTCCGGTGGATTGACGACGGGTGGCACGGGCCCGAGGTTGCGCACCTTGCGGCTCTGGGCCTGCTGTTGCCGGTATTGCACCTCCCCCTGGAGGTCGTAGTGATCGATGCGCATACATTCGCCCTCGGCGCTATACATCTGGTCAGTTATCGACCTGTTAGTGAGCAGGGCTTAACACCAAATAGGACTAATCAGGGAGGTGGTTAGTACTAGGTTGCAAGGTGGTGGCGTGGCAGGATGGCAAGAGACTGGATGGTGGCGCTCTAGTTGAACATTTTCAGGTAACGCGGCGCACTCTGGCTGACAAGC
Source organism: Aeromonas sp. 604282 (assembly GCF_049170575.1). Lineage (NCBI taxonomy): Bacteria > Pseudomonadati > Pseudomonadota > Gammaproteobacteria > Aeromonadales > Aeromonadaceae > Aeromonas > Aeromonas sp. 604282. The sequence goes on from NZ_JAAKMV010000011.1 coordinate 110,689, forward strand.
GGCATCGGTGAGGATAGGGAGAATTACATGGGAAATTGTCTGGTGATGGACGTGGCGGGCTATGGTGGATTCCTGTCTGGCGCCCCTTGCATCAATGATGTTGAGGGCTTCACTCATGCGTAACTGTCTGGTGATGGGAGCGGCAGGATACATCGGTTCCTATCTGGTGCCCCACCTGCAAACGCTGGGCTACAGGGTGATTGCCGGGGCGCGCCGTCCCTGCCGCTTGCCTGAGGGGGTCGAGTTTCGCCTCGCCGATAGCCTCAAGCCGATCACCTTGCTGCCTGCGCTGGCGGGCATCGATACCGTCTTCTATCTGGTGCATGCCATGGGGGCGGGGGCCGATTTTCACCGGCTGGAGCAGCAGGGGGTAAAGAACTTCGCTGCCGCCGCTCGTGCTGCCGGGGTGCGCCGCATCATCTATCTCGGGGCGATCCAGCCGGAGCAGTGCAACAGCCGTCATCTCAACTCCCGCCGCCACTGTGGCGAGTTGTTTCGTGACTCCGGCGTGCCGACGGTGGAGCTGCGCGCCGGTATCATTGTCGGGCCCGGTTCGGCGGCGTTCGAGGTGATGCGGGATCTGGTGTTCAACCTGCCGATGATGGTGACGCCCAAATGGGTGCGCTCGCGCACGCCGCCGATTGCGCTGTCCAACCTGCTTCACTATCTGGGCGGGCTGGTGGAGGCCGACGAGGTGGATGGCCGCATTTTCAATGCGGTCGGCCCAGAACTGCTCAGCTATCAGCAGCAGTTGCAGAAGTTCGCCGCCCATATCGGCAAGCGCTGCCCCATCATTCCCATCCCGTTTCTGAGCCCGCGCCTCTCTGCCTGGTGGCTGCAGTTTGTCACCTCGGTGCCGCAGCCGGTGGCCAAGGCGCTGGTGGGGGGTCTCAAGCACGATATCCCGGCCGATGACGGCCCGCTGCGCACCTTGCTGCCGCAGACCCTGCTCAGCTTCGACGAGGCGCTGGCGGAGAGTCTGGCGCTGGAGCAGAAGCTGGGTGCCGAACAGCAGGGGCAGGAGACGCCGCTCGGCCTGCGCTGGCGCCATCCCGAATATGGTTTCTATGACCGTACCGCCAGCGGTGAAGCCATCTGCCTCGCCTCTCCCGAGGTGGTGTGGCAGGTGTTGCAGCAGCTGGGGGGGGAGCAGCGCTACTTCTACATGAACCAGCTGTGGGTGGTGCGCGAATGGATGGATCATCTGATCGGCGGCCCGGCCCGCACCCGTGGCCGCACCAATCCGGATCGTTTCGTGAAGGGGGACATGCTCGACTCCTGGCAGATCCTCGGGGTGGATGAGGGGCGCAGGCTCGATCTCTTGTTCAACATGAAGGCCCCGGGCGTCGGGCGGCTGGAGTTCAACATCCTGCCGGAGGAGTCCGGGTTGACCCGCGTCCGGGTCACCGCTCACTGGCACCCGCAGGGCGCCTGGGGGCTGGCCTACTGGCTCGCCATGCTGCCGTTCCACCTCTTTATCTTTCAGGGCATGACCGAGGCCATCGCCCGTCAGGCCGAGGTGAGTGCAGGTATCCCGGTGATGGATTAACCCTCTTCACATCATTCCCGCTGATAGAGTGCCCCGTTCGGGGCACTTTTTATGCGGCGGCCATGCCCGGTTATGGCAGATAGTGGTAGTCGTCTCATGGCAAAGGCTGGCATCATGCCGCGGTCTTGTTTACCGCGGATAGATAATCAGTCAGAAAAAGAAGGAATTATGAAGAAAAAACCGTCAATTTTGGGGGGCGCCTGCATCATTGCCAGCGTCTGCGTGGGAGCCGGCATGCTCGGTCTGCCGAGTTCGGGGGCGGGGGCCTGGACCCTCTGGTCGGTGCTGGCGCTGACCGTCACTATGGTGATGATGACCCTCTCCGGCTGGATGTTGCTGGAATCCTTCCAGCACCACGATATGCGGGTCTCCTTCAATACCGTGACTCGCGAGCTGCTGGGGGAGAAGCTCAATCTCCTCAACAACCTCTCGGTCTACTTTGTTGGCGGCATTCTGCTTTACGCCTATATCACCTCCTCCGGCGCCATCCTGCAGGGCATTCTGGGGATCGACAGCAAGCTCGCGTCCGTGCTGTTCGTGGCGCTCTTCTCTGCGGTGGTGTGGCACTCGACTCGCGCCGTTGACCGCATCTCTGTGGTGCTGATCGCCTTCATGATCCTCAGTTTCGCCCTCGGTGTGGCCGGGCTGCTCGGCAGTATCAAGCTGCCGACCCTGCTCGATCTGGCGGGCAGCGAGAGTCGCTACGCCCCCTATGCCATGGCGATGCTGCCGGTGGCGCTCACCTCGTTCGGCTATCACCACTCGGTGGCCTCTCTGCGTGCCTACTACCAGAACGAGCAGCAGGCCAGATGGGCCATTCTGGGGGGAACCCTGATCGCGCTGGCGCTCTACGTGCTCTGGTTGCTGGGGATCTTCGGCAACCTGCCCCGTCAGGATTTTGCCCCCGTGATTGCCAAGGGAGGGGACGTGAGCGTGCTGCTCTCCGCCCTCTCCGGGGTCATTGAATCGGAGAAGGTGGCCAGCGCCATCAACGGTTTCTCCATGGCGGCCATCCTCTCCTCCTTTATCGGGGTAGGGCTCGGGGTGTTCGACTATCTGGCTGATCTGTTCAAGTTCGATAACAGCCGCGCCGGTCGCTGCAAGACCTGGGCGGTCACCTTCCTGCCGCCGCTGGTGCTCTCCCTGCTCTTCCCGTTCGGCTTCCTGCTGGCTATCGGTTATGCCGGTGCCGCCGCCACCATCTGGACCTGCATCATCCCGGCACTGCTGGTGCTGCGCACCCGGGCGCGGGCCGAGCGGGGCGAAGTGACACCCCACTTCGTTACCCCCGGTGGCAAGCTGATGGCCTGGTTGCTGATCCTGTTCGGATTGGCGACCGCGCTGTTCCACTTCCTGTCGATGGCAAATCTGTTGCCGGTCTATCTGGGCAACTGAGTCAGGTCTACAGCTCTGACAGAAAGGGCGGCAAGGCCAACTTGCCGCCCTTTTTGCGCCATTTTTACCCCACGCAGCAGGATCTATAACTAAAGTGGTAGGTGTGGGTGGGGTAAGGTGCTGAAATAACTGGTCTGATCTGGCTGGCGGTAGCATGATCTGCTGGGCATGCTCAACGCTTTCTTTTATGATCCCCGCCCTTCTGTGTGCCCCCTGTCGGCACCTCATTTGCACCAACCACATCGGGGTCCCCCATGTCCGATCTGCGTCAAGAAGCACTCGATTACCACGCCCAGCCCGTACCGGGCAAAATTGCCATCGCCCTGACCAAGCCTGCCGAAACCGCCCGCGATCTGGCGCTGGCCTACAGCCCGGGTGTTGCCGAGCCGGTGCGCGAGATCGCCGCCAACCCGGCCGATGCCTACCGCTATACCGGCAAGGGCAATCTGGTGGCCGTCATCTCCAACGGCACCGCCATTCTGGGGCTGGGCAATCTGGGGCCGCTCGCCTCCAAGCCGGTGATGGAAGGCAAGGCTCTGCTGTTCAAGCGCTTCGCCGGCATCGACGCCATCGACATCGAGGTGAAGCACGAGACCAGCCAGCAGTTCATCGACACGGTGGCGGCCATCGCCGATACCTTCGGTGGCATCAATCTGGAAGATATCAAGGCGCCTGAGTGTTTCGAGATTGAAGAGGCGCTGATCGCGCGCTGCGACATTCCGGTGTTCCACGATGACCAGCACGGTACCGCTATCGTCACCGCCGCCGGTCTGCTCAACGCGCTGGAGATCCAGGGCAAGCTCATCAGCGACAGCCGCATCGTCTGCATGGGGGCGGGGGCTGCCGCCACCGCCTGCATGGACCTGCTGATCAAATGTGGCGCCAGAGCGCACAACATCTTCATGCTGGATCGTCAGGGTGTTATCCACACCGGCCGCAGCGATCTCAACAAGTACAAGCTGCGCTTCGCCAACGAGACCCCGTTGCGCACCCTGATGGATGTCATCGAAGGGGCAGATGTGTTTGTCGGCGTCTCCGGCCCCGATGTGCTGCCCGCCGAAGCGGTCGCCCTGATGGCGCCCAATCCGGTGATCTTCGCCTGCTCCAACCCGGACCCGGAGATCAAGCCGGCGCTGGCCCACGGGGTGCGCAGTGACCTCATCATGGGTACCGGCCGCTCTGACTACCCGAACCAGATCAACAACGTGCTCTGCTTCCCCTTCATCTTCCGCGGTGCCCTCGATGCCCGTGCCAGCCGCATCAACGATGCCATGAAGATTGCCGCGGTCGAGGCGATCCGTGCGCTGGCCAAGGAGCCGGTGCCGGCCGAGGTGCTGACCGCCGCCGGGGTCAGCGAGCTCGCCTTCGGCAAGGATTACGTCATTCCCAAGCCGATGGATGCCCGTCTGCTGCCGCGGGTTGCCCGCGCCGTGGCGCTGGCGGCGGTTGCCTCCGGCGTCGCCCGCATCGAGCTGCCCGCGGACTACATGCTGTAATCCGGCATTGCAAACGGCCCCATAGCGGGGCCGTTTTTATCTCTGCTTCTGGCGACAGCCAGAGACGCCAGCCGGGCGACAGGTTGGGGCATATGGAGGCAAATCGGGTGCAAAGGTGGTCAAACAGCGCTCTCCTCTGACACAATATTGCCACTATGACGCTAACGAGAATCAAGATGCAGCAGCCTGTCAGTGGCCGTTTGGCCCACGCCCTCTCCTTCTTGCGCCATGATGGTCGCCACTTTGCCCAGTTTGTCTGGGGCCGTTTCCAGCAGGACAGATTGACGGTTACCGCCGGTTATCTGGCCTATGTCACCCTGCTTTCACTGGTGCCGATGATCGCCGTGGTCTTTGGCATGATGTCCGCCTTCCCGGTGTTCCAGAGCCTCAAGCAGGCGATGGAGCAGTTCGTCTACCACAACTTTGTGCCGACTGCGGGCGATATGCTCAAGGAGTACATCGACGGCTTCGTCGCCAATGCCACCAACACCACGGCTGTGGGGATCGGGGCGCTGGTGGTGGTGGCGCTGATGCTGATCTCCGCCATCGACAAGAACCTCAACTACATCTGGCGTTCGACCCAGGGCCGCCCGCTGGCGCAGGCCTTTGCCATGTACTGGATGATCCTGACCCTGGGGCCTGTGCTTATCGGGGCCAGTATCGCCATCTCCTCCTATATCTTCTCGCTGCGGCTGTTTGGCGCCGAGAGCCTGTTCGGTATCGGTTATCTGCTGTTGCGCGGTTTGCCGTTCCTCTTCTCGGTGCTCACCTTCCTGCTGGTCTATACCGTGGTGCCGAACTGCAAGGTGCGGCTGATCCACGCCTTTATCGGTGCGCTGGTAGCTGCGACCCTGTTCGAGCTGGCCAAGCGCGGCTTTGCCATCTACATCACCAACTTCCCCTCCTATCAGGCCATCTACGGCGCGCTGGCCACCATCCCGATCCTGTTTGTCTGGGTCTATCTCAGCTGGCTGGTGGTGCTGCTGGGGGCTGAAACCACGGCCTGCCTCGGCGAATACGAGAAACCGGCGAGTGAGGAGCTTGGCTAAGCCATCGCCTTGGCCACCGGTTTATTGGTAGCATCGACGACCGCCCCTGCGAGGGGGCGGTCGTTCTGTTTTCAAAGGAGAGGGATGTGATTGCATTGATTCAGCGGGTCAGCGAGGCCAGCGTGACCGTTGAGGGGGAGGTGACCGGCGCCATCGGTCAGGGGCTGCTGGTACTGCTCGGGGTGGAGCAGGGGGATGATGAGGCCAAGGCCGACAAACTGCTGCACAAGGTGAGCGGCTATCGGGTCTTCAGTGACGAGAACGGCAAGATGAACCTCAATGTCGGCCAGATCGGCGGCAGCCTGCTGGTGGTCTCCCAGTTTACCCTGGCGGCCGATACCAAGAGCGGGATGCGCCCGAGCTTCTCCTGCGGTGCCCACCCGAGCGAGGCCGAGCGCCTCTATGACTACTTCGTGGCGAAGGCCGCCGCTAGCGGCATCCCGACCGCAACCGGGCGTTTTGCCGCCGACATGAAGGTGGCTCTGGTCAACGACGGCCCGGTTACCTTCTGGCTACAGGTCTGAGGATGCCTGATCCCGCGGTATGACGTGGACGATCACGTTGATGAGCCCAGCGACCGGATAGGGGGTAGCGGGGCCAATCCACTGCTCAATCAGTGTCAGGGCGTGGGTTAGCTCCAGTGCGGTGCGCGGCAGCAGGTTGATGACCAGAGTGCCGCAGAGGCGGGGGGCCAGCGCCCGGTAGAGTTGCTCCTGAAACAGCAGCAGCGGGTTGCCATCCTGACTGAAGAGATCGAGCAGGATGAGGTCGTACTGCTGCTCGCTCTGCTCCAGAAAGGCGAGGGCATCGGCCTGATGGAGTGCCGGAACGGCTTGCCCATCGTGCGCCTGATGCTGGAAAAACTGCTGATAAACGGTCAGCACCTCTTCGTCGAGGTCAACGCACTCGTGGCGGGCATCTGGCCAGCGCTGACTCAGATGGCGGGTGAGATCGCCGCCACCCAGCCCAAGTTCGAGAATCTGCTCAGCCCGCTCCGGCAGCAGGCAGGCGATGACCCGTTGATGGGGCAGACAGAGGGTCGCGGGGTTGGCGAGCGACATGGCGGATTGCACCACGCCATCTATCTCCAGCCAGCGGTGCTGCTCATTTTCCTGTACCGTGAGGCGGCGCTGGGGTTTGACGCTGAGGTGCAACAAGTGATCGGCTTGGTACGCTTGCAGATTGAAGTCCATGAATTTGCACGGCAAGATGGTTTCCGACCAGTGTAACTCAAGGATGAAACTATGTACCGGGTAGTCACCCCTCAGACAGTCGCCGAGCTGGATGCCTACTACCAGTTGCGCTGGGAGCTTCTGCGTAAGCCCTTCAATCTGCCGGTCGGTTCCGAGCGGGACGAATACGATACGGTCGCCATTCACCGGCTGATGCTGGCACCCGATGGCACTCCCATCGCGGTAGGCCGCCTCTTTATCGGCGGCGACGAGGCACAGATCCGCTTTATGGCGCTGCGGCCCGAATATCGTGGCCAGGGGCTGGGTGCCCAAATGGTGGAAGATCTCGAGCAGCTGGCCCGCAGCGAGAAGGTGAAACGGCTGGTGATGAACGCCCGCCAGGAGGCGGTGGAGTTCTATCGCAAGTGTGGCTTTCTCGAAGTGGGGGGCGGCCCCGTCTCCTTTGGTCGGATTCCCCATCGCCAGATGATCAAATCCCTGAGCCCGTTGCAGACTATCCAGTACCGGCCGGAGTGGTGTCAGGATCTCACCACCCGCTGGTCACGCGGGGTGCCCATCAGCGAGAAGATGGGGATGCACATCAGCCACTACGACGGCCAGACCTTCCATCTCAAGGCCAATCTGGCGGCCAATTTCAACGTGCATGGCAGCATGTTTGCCGGCAGTGTCTACAGCCAGTGCGTGCTGGCGGGCTGGGGGCTGATCTGGCTGCAGCTTAAAGAGGAGGGGCTGGTGGGTGAGCCGGTGCTGGCCGAGAGCACCATCAAATATCATGGCCCTGTTGATGAGGAGCCGGAGGCGCGAGTGGCCCGCGAGGGTATGCCCGCCGTGCTGCAGCCGCTCAAACGGGGTGAGCCTGCCACCTTCAGCCTCAAGATCCAGCTGTTCAGCGGCAGCAAGCTGGCGGCGGAGTTCTGCGGTCACTACGTGGTGCAGCCACCCCGTCGTCCGGGCCAGTAACCGCGTCGCTTCCCCATCAAACAACAAGGCCTCATCATGAGGCCTTGTCTGTTTTTACCCTTGCTGGCTGTCGCTTGTCTGCCCGGTTTGGGTCTGCACTTGGGCCTGGTTTTGGGCTTTCGTTGCGGGAGCCGGTCGCCAGAGCGGGGCGCTGTTGCCTTGCGGCGGATAGCGTACTCCCACTTCCCAGCCGCAGACGTCCTGCTTCTGCGGGAAGCTCCAGGCCAACGTGGGTTCCGTCAGCGGCCCGCGCCACTGGCCGAGCAGCTCGGCGCAGCGGTTGCCATTGAGGATCCCCAGATCGAGCTGCCACTGTTCGTTGACCAGATCGATCCCCCCTTGCAGCGCCAGCAGATGAGTGATGGTGGAGGCGCCAGCCTGCTCGATCTGCAGTTGCCCCTTGTCGATCTTGCCCTGCAGCTTGATGCGGTAGAAGGGGGTGTCACCCTCCTGCATCGCCTGCCACAGCTGATCCGGCGTCAGGGTGGGCGGGGTCGCCCCCTTGAACCACTCATCCAGCAGCGGGTCTATCTTTACCTTGTCCCAGAACGGCTCGTCGGCATCGAGGGCAAAGCTGCCCTGCAGGGTCTGGCGCCACTCGCCCGCCGTTTTGCCATGTTCGGCTTGCAGATCGGCGCTCACGTCCGCCTTGCCAGCGAACGAGACCGGGGAGTGGAATATCTTGCCCCATTGCTGCAGATCCAGCTTGGTCGCCTGCAGTTGGAGGCGGCTGCTCTGGCCCGGTTCGCGGCCCCACTGGCCACTCAGGCTGAGAGTGCCCTCATCCGGCAGCGAGCTGGTGAGTTTGCCCAGTTGCCAGGAGCTGGGGGTCAGCTCCCCATCCAGCTCGCCGTTGCGGGCGCTGAGGCCATCCCACACCAGCTCGAACCACTTGCTCTCGATACGGGCACGGCCGAGCAGCGGGCCGGGTTGGTTATCGCGCAGGGCGAGATCGCTCAGATAGAGCTGCCAGCCGGTCAGCGACAGAGGGATGGAATCGTCGAAGGAGAGCACCTTAAGCTTGTCGAACGCCAGCTTGCGGATATCCACTTGCTGCGGGCGCCAGCCCTGCCAATCCTGCCACCACCCCTGCGGCAGGCTGATATCCATGCCGCTCAGCGCCACGTCTTTCAGGGTCAGCTTCTGCTGCTGGTTATCGAGGGAGAACTCGACATTGAACTCCCCTTCATAGGCCTTGCCCTGCAGTTCGCCGTCGATCTGCTGGGGTGAGAAGGCGAGCTTGCCCTTGATCTCCTCCAGCTGGAACAGACCACGACCCATGTCGCCCAGGGTGCCGCTCAGATAGCCGGTGGGCTGGTTGCCCGCCTGCCAGTTGAAGGCGGTGAGCTGGCCGCTGAAGTTGTTGAAGGAGAGCTCCTGATTGATGTCGTTGAGGCTGACGCCGTCCAACTGACCGCGATCCAGCGACACCCTTTGCAACGGGAAGCGCTGTGGGAAGCCTTGCTGTGTCAGATCCCCCAGCTCCACCCGCATGCCGCGCGCCTTGAGATCGTGCAGTTGCAGGGTGCGGGCGGGCCAGTCCAGCACCATGCCGGTCTCCAGCAGACCGTCGAACAGGTTGGTCACCAGCTTGTCGGTGCGCAGCACTTCCCCCTCCAGCCGTCCTTGCAGGTTGAGACGGGCGAAGGTGAACTGCGGAGTCTCCAGCTGGCCGATATTGAGGCTCAGGTTGGCCTGTGGTTGCCGTTTCGGGTCGATCAGCTCCCAGTCACTCAGGGTGGCGTTGAGGCCGCGCAGGGTCAGCTCGGGGCTCTCCAGACTGAGCCGGTCTATGGTGCTGTCACTGATGGTGAGGGAGTGCACCGGCAGGTTCGGCAGTTGGTTGGGCAGCGGCAGCTTGATGGCGGGGCGAATGAGATCGAGATGGGCGATGCGCACGTCGCGGCTCAGCCAGTCGATGCTCTCGATCTCCAGATAGATCTTGTCGAGGGAGACCGCATCGCCGTAGCGTACCTGCTCTGCCAGCAGGGTGTAGGGGTGGAGCGGGTTGAACACCAGTCGCCCTATGGTGACCGGTACGCCGGTCTGCTGGCTGATCCAGCTGGCGATGGGGCCTTTGGCGCGCTCGGCGTCGAACAGGCCGAGGGCAACCCAGACAAACAGCAGCAGGAAGGCGAAGGTGTAGAGCAGGCCGCGTAGCCAGGAATTCATGGGTGCTTTCCTCCTGTTTTGGGATTGGTTGTCAGGCGTTTGAGTAGTGGTCTCGCAGACCGAGCCAGCGCCGTATCAAGGGTTCGACATGGCTTGGGTGCCTATCCATAAGGAGATGTGCCCATCTTCTGCATCTACCTCGATCAGGCATTGGAATAGTGATCCCGTAAGCCGAGCCAACGGCGAATCAAGGGTTCGACATGGCTCGGATGCCTATCCATAAGGAAGCGCGCCATCTTTTGCACCTGCGGAATAAGCGGTTGATCCCGCACCAGATCGGCGATCTTGAGATCGGCCAGACCGGTCTGGCGAGTACCGAGCAGTTCCCCCGGGCCGCGCAGTTCCAGATCGCGCTGGGCGATGAGGAAGCCATCGTTGGTCTCACGCAGCACCCCGAGTCGGCTCTGGGCCGTTTTGGACAAGGGGGCATGATAGAGCAGCACGCAGTGAGAGGCTACCGCTCCGCGCCCGACCCGGCCGCGCAGCTGGTGCAGCTGCGCCAGCCCGAGCCGTTCCGGGTTCTCGATGATCATCAGGCTGGCGTTGGGCACGTCCACCCCCACCTCGATGACGGTGGTAGCGACCAGTAGTTGCAGTATGCCTGCCTTGAACTCCTCCATCACCCGCTGTTTCTCGACCGGGCGCATTCGGCCGTGCACCAGCCCGATGTGCAGGCCGGGCAGCAGGTTCTGCAGCTCGGCGGCGGTATCTTCGGCGGCTTGGCACTCCAGCACCTCCGACTCCTCGATCAGGGTGCAGACCCAGTAGGCCTGCTTGCCCTCGGTGCAGGCGAGCTTGACCCGCTCGATCACGTCGCCGCGACGGCTGTCAGGCAGCGCGACTGTGGTGATGGGGGTACGGCCCGGCGGCAGTTCGTCGATGACCGAAGTATCGAGGTCGGCATAGGCGGTCATCGCCAGGGTGCGGGGGATGGGGGTGGCGGTCATGATGAGCTGATGGGGATGTACCCCTTCCCGCTCCCCTTTCTCGCGCAGTGCGAGGCGCTGATGCACCCCGAATCTGTGCTGTTCATCGATGATGACCAGCGCCAGACGCTGGAACACCACCTGCTCCTGAAAGATGGCGTGGGTGCCCACCACCATCTTGACGCTGCCATCTTTGATCGCGGCCAGCGCCTCCTCCCGAGCCTTGCCTTTCTGCTTGCCCGCCAGCCAGCCGACTCCGATGCCGAGCGGCTCCAGCCACTTGGCGAAGTTGATGGCGTGCTGTTCCGCCAGCAGTTCGGTCGGCGCCATCAGCCCCACCTGACAGCCGTTGCCGATGGCCTGCAGGGCGGCCAGTGCTGCGACCAGAGTCTTGCCGGAGCCCACGTCGCCCTGCACCAGCCGCATCATGGGGTGGCTCTGTTGCAGATCCTTGCTTATCTCGGTCACCACCCGGCTCTGGGCGCCGGTGGGCTTGAACGGCAGGGCGTCGAGCAGCTGTTCGACCAGCGCGGGCGCCGGTTTGAGGGCGCGGGCCAGCTGGGTTTGTGCCTGAGCGCGCACCTTGAGTACCGAGAGGTTGTGCGCCAGCAGCTCCTCCAGCACCAGCCGCTGCTGGGCTGGATGTTGGCCGCTTTCCAGTAGCGGCAGCGCCACCGAGGGAGGCGGGCGGTGCAGCAATTTCAGGGCGGCGGCCAGTTCAATCTGATGGGGATAGAGTCCGGCGGGCAGCAGCTCCTCCACGCCATAGAGATCGAGCTGGGCCAGTGCCTGATCGGTGAGGTTGCGCAGGGTGAGCTGGCGCAGTCCTTCGGTGGTCGGGTAGACGGGGGTGAGCGCCTCTTCGGTTTGACCGGCCTGCTCCTCGCCGAGCAGCTTGTACTCGGGGTGGGCCATCTCCAGCCCGTATTTGCCGGGGCGCACCTCGCCAAAGCAGCGGATCAGACGGCCCGCCGCCAGACTGTTTTTCTGGGCGGCGGTGAAGTTGAAGAAGCGCAGGGTGAGGGTGCCGGTGCCATCGCTGATGCGACAGACCATCATGCGGCGGCGCCCCATCACCAGCTGAGTGTCCTGGATTTCGCCCTCGACGGCGCCGTGCAGGCCGGGCGGCAGATCGCCTATGGGCCACACCTGGGTGCGGTCCTCGTAGCGCAGGGGAAGGTGGAACAGCAGATCCTGTACCGTGGCCAGCCCCAGCCGCTCGAGCTTCTCCAGCATCTTGCTGCCGACACCCTTGAGGCTATCGAGAGGAATTTTATCCAATTTCATCAATTAGATGCCCGAAAACACTGTAAATATGTCCAGATGATAGGGGTTGTTGAGGGGCCGATGCAAGCCGAGTTGCTGCTGGCAGGGCCGCCAAGGCGGGGGAAACGGCGGATATAACAAAGGCCTGCCGAAAACGGAAGGCCTTTGTGCGGCTGCCAACAGGCAAGGTTTGGGCGCATGGCGCCCAAGGTCAGATGATGCGTTTTAGCAGCAGGTGGGCCTTGACCCGGTGGATCCGTCCCAGCAGCTTGCGCACCTGTTCCGGGTAGTCCTGGATCTGCTCAACCTGATCGAAGTGGCTGATCCGCTTGGTGTTGGTCAGGATGTTCTCCCGCTCCGCGTTGAACTGGGGACGCAGCAGGTGGCGACGATCGTGTACCAGCAGGCCGTTCTCCAGATCCAGCGCCCAGGCGCGGGGGTTGAGGTTGTTGCCGGTGAGCAGGGCCCACTCGTCATCCACGAAGATCCCCTTGAGATGGTAGGAGTTGCGCTCGCAACACCAGAGCATCAGGTTGAGGCGGCCGTCGTCGATGTGGCGCTGGTTGCGCTCGGCAAACTTGCGCAGGTTGGTCTCGTAGAGATAGGGCAGGCCACCGATGGTGGAGAACTTCTCTTCCGGCGGAATGAAGAAGTCGTTGGCGGTCTTGTCGCCCACTACGATGGTCACCTTGCAACCGCGCTGCAGCAGATCCTCGATATCCTTGCTCAACTCCTTGGGCGGGTTGAAGTAAGGGGTGCAGATGAAGATCTCACGCTCGGTGGCGCGAACCAGATTGCGGATCATCAGGTTGAGCTGATTGTTGCGCTTGCCCAGACCCACCATGGGGGTGACGGCCACCTCCTGGGTGTTGACCGGCATGGTGCTGAAACGGTACTGGCTCTGGCGCAGGCTCTGCTTGAAGCGGCGGATTGGCCCCTTCAGCTGCTTGGCGCTGGGGATATCGCTGTGATCCAGTCGCTGCACCGCGTCGCTCTTCACGAACAGGTCATCCACATAGTTGACCATGCTGCTGGCCAGCTCCGGGCTGGTGATCTGGTGATAGCGATCGAAGCGGTAGCGATCCTGCTGATGCAGGTAGATGTCGTTGAGGCTGGCACCGGAGTAGAGCACCACATCATCAAAGATGAAGCCCTTGAGGTGGAGCACGCCGAGCAGCTCGCGCCCTTTGACCGGCACACCGTAGATTTCGATCTGGTGCTCGTGTTCGGCAGCCATGGCCTGATACATCAGGTGGTTGCCGCCCTGCTTGCTTTTGCCGATCAGGCCGCGCTGGGCACGGTGGAAGTCGACGAACAGCTTGATGTCGAGGGCCGGATTGCGCTGCTTGGCGGCGTAGAGGGCGGCGAGGATCTCCCGGCCGGCTTCGTCATCCTGCAGATAGAGCGCGACCAGATAGATGCGCCGGGTGGCACTGGCGATAAGCGCAAGAATGCGGCGTTTGAAATCCTGGGCGCTGTAGAGCACTTCAAACTGATCCGCTGCGACGGCGATCTGGGGCAGGCGCGCCAGCAGTTGTCGATAATGGGCCGATGAATGCATAGATAAACCTGAAATCACGGGGTTAAGCGTTCCACTCGGAGCGATGAATAGGCGATTCTAGCAATCTCGCCCTCTCAGCCAAAGAAAGAATCATCAGAAAGATGAAAAAGGCCTCACGAGTGAGGCCTTTTTGTCAGCATTTTGCCCTTGTCAGAGGAAGCTGTAGATGATCATCGCCATCACGCCGCCGGTGGTGCCGATGATGGTTTCCATCACGGTCCAGGTCTGCAGGGTCTGCTTCTCGGTCAGGCCGAGGTAGCGGTTCGCCAGCCAGAAACCGGAGTCGTTGACGTGGGAGAGCACGATGGCACCGCCGCCGATGGCGATGGTGACGGCAGCCAGCTGGGCACCGCTCAGGCCGAGGGGTTCCAGCATCGGCAGCACCAGACCGCAGGCGGTCAGCATGGCGACGGTGGCAGAGCCCTGAATCACCCGTACCGCAGCGGCCAGAATGAAGGCCAGCGCGACGATGGGCAGACCGGAGTCGGCCAGCATGTTGCCCAGCGCGGCGCCTACGCCGGAATCAACCAGTACCTGTTTGAACACGCCACCGGCACCGGTCACCAGGATGATGACACCGGCGGGCTGGATGGCGCTGTTGCAGACGCTCATCACCTCGTCACGGGACATGCCGCGGCGAATACCCAGCAGATAGAAGGCGGCCAGACAGGCGACCATGATGGCGGTGAAGGGGTGGCCGATGAACTCCAGCCAGTTGTGCAGGGTGGAGCCTGCCTCGACGAAGCGACCGACGATGGTCTTGAGGCCGATCAGCAGCAGCGGCAGACCGATGAGGCCCATGGCCAGCCCGAAAGAGGGCAGGGATTTGCTGTCATCATGGACGCTGTTCTGGGCATCGGCAGGCAGCGGCACATCGACGATCTTGCTGATGAAGTCACCGAACAGCGGGCCAGCCAGGATCAGCGCCGGTACGGCAGCGATCAGACCGAACAGGATCATGTAGCCGAAGTCGGCACCCAGTTGGGATGCCACCAGGATCGGGCCCGGCGCCGGGATAAGGAAGGCTTGGCAAGTTGCGATACCGGCCAGCAGGGCGATACCGATCTTCACCACGCTGCCGCCGCCACGACGGACGATGGCGAAGGCGACGCCGATCAGCAGCACCACGGCCACGTCAAAGAACAGCGGCAGGGCGCAGACAAAGCCGGTCAGGGCCATGGCCCAGTTGGCGCGCTTGACGCCGAACTTGCCGAGCAGGGTGTGAGCCACCCGGTCGAGGGCACCGGTCACTTCCATCACCTTGCCGAACATGGCGCCCAGCGCCACCACCACGGCGACGAAACCGAGGGTGCCACCCATCCCTTTCTGGATGGTGTTGGCGATATCGGCCGGGTTCATGCCAGCGGCGAGACCCGCCACCATGGAGACCAGGGTCAGGGCTACCACGGCGTGGAGCCGGGCCTTCATCACCAGGAAGAGCAGCAGCACAATCGAGCCGGCGGCTGTCATGATCAGGGAGAGGTCAGACATTGTTATGCGTTCCTTTTTCCAAGTTCAGTCGTGACACCTTGCCGATCCGTCGGCAAACCATATCTTTATGATTTATTTAGATTTATGGCAAGGGCTCAACATCATATGCCCAGGTGACTATGGGTTTGCTCAGTCTGTGGCAGACTTCACATTTTCAATCGTTACCGGTAACATGTTACCGGTAACGTGTTAGATTAGAACCCATCAACAGCTGGTTTTTTGAAAAGTGGGACAGAGGTCAAATTATGGCGGGTAAGTGCATTATCGTGATGGGTGTGTGTGGTAGCGGCAAATCCAGCGTGGGTCTGAAAGTGGCCGAAGCGCTGGGCGCCAAGTTCATCGATGGTGATGACCTGCACCCCAAGGCCAACATCCAGAAGATGGCTGGCGGCAACCCCCTCAACGATGAGGATCGTGCCCCCTGGCTGGAGCGGATCCGCGACGCCGCCTACAGTCTCGAGCAGAAGAACGAGACCGGCATCATTGTCTGTTCCGCCCTCAAAAAGAAGTACCGCGACCAGATCCGCGAAGGCAACGAGTCGGTCAGCTTCATCTTCCTCGATGGCAGCCAGCCGCTGATCCTCGAGCGGATGCGTGCCCGCAAGGGCCACTTCATGCGTGAAAGCATGGTACAAAGTCAGTTCGATACTCTGGAGCGCCCGGATGGCGAAGCCGGTGTATTCCACATTGATATAGACGGCACCTTCGAACAGGTGGTTGACCGCGCCGTCACAGCATTGGAGCAAGCCCAATGATTCATCAGGTAATTTCCGACGTCACCGCCCGCATCCGCGAGCGCAGTGTCGCCCGTCGTCAGGCATTTTTGGCCCGCATCCAGCGTCAAGCAGAGCAGGGCAAGACCCGCGCCGCGCTGGCCTGCGGCAACCTGGCCCACGCCGTGGCCGCCTGCAGCAGTGACGAGAAGGGTCGCATTCTCGATATGACCCGTGCCAACGTCGGCATCGTCACCGCCTACAACGATATGCTGAGCGCCCATCAGCCCTATCAGGGCTATCCGGATCAGATCAAGGCGGTGCTGGCCGAGCTGGGCCACAGCGCCCAGGTCGCCGGCGGCGTGCCCGCCATGTGCGACGGCGTGACTCAGGGTCAGCCGGGGATGGACATGTCCCTCTTCTCCCGCGACCTGATCGCCCAGGCGACCGCACTGTCGCTCTCTCACAACACCTTTGATGCCACCCTGCTGCTCGGTATCTGCGACAAGATCGCTCCGGGTCAGATCATGGGGGCCCTCTCCCACGCTCACCTGCCGACTGCATTTGTTCCTGCTGGCCCGATGGCGAGCGGCATCAGCAATGACGAGAAGGTGAAGGTGCGTCAGAAGTACGCTGCCGGTGAAGTGGGTCGCGATGCCCTGCTGGAGATGGAGTGCGGCGCCTACCACGCGGCAGGCACCTGTACCTTCTACGGCACCGCCAACACCAACCAGCTGGTATTCGAGGCCATGGGCCTGATGCTGCCGGGCTCTGCTTTTGTGCATCCCCATAGCGAGCTGCGCCGCGCCCTGACCGCCGAAGCGGCCCGCCGCATCAGCGCCATGATCCCGGGCTCCCCGGCCTATCGCCCGCTGAGCGAGGTGCTGGATGAGCGCTCGCTGGTCAACGGTCTGGTGGCCCTGCTCGCCTCCGGCGGCAGTACCAACCACAGCATCCACATGGTGGCGCTGGCCCGCGCCGCCGGTCTGGTGCTGACCTGGGATGACATCAGCGATCTCTCCGATGTGGTGCCGCTGCTGGTTCGCATGTATCCGAACGGCCCGGCCGACGTCAACGCCTTCGAACAAGCAGGCGGCGTGCCCGGCCTGATGCGCCGTCTGGCGCAAGAGGGGCTGATCCACATGGACGCCACTCCAGTCTTTGGCGAGATGCAGGATTACCTCAGCCGTCCGGCACTGGTCGATGGCCAGCTGGTATGGCAGCCGGTGGGCGAAAGCGGCGATGCGAGCGTGCTTTCACCTTCCGGCAGCGTGTTCCAGGCCACCGGCGGCACCAAGCTGCTGGCGGGCAATCTGGGCCGCGCCGTGGTCAAGGTCTCCGCCGTGGCTCCCGAGTATCGGGTGATTGAAGCCCCAGCGCGGGTCTTCTCCTCCCAGCATGCGGTGGAAGCGGCCTACAAGGCGGGCGATCTCAATCAGGATGCCGTGATCGTGGTGCGCCACAATGGACCGGCCGCCAACGGTATGCCGGAGCTGCACAAGCTGATGCCGGTGCTCGGCAACCTGCAGAAGGCGGGTTACAAGGTGGCGCTGGTCACCGATGGCCGTCTCTCCGGTGCCTCCGGCAAGATCCCAGCCGCCATCCACGTTACCCCGGAAGCGCTGCACGGCGGGGCCATTGGCCTGCTGGCCGACGGCGATCTGCTGCGGGTTGATGCGGTAAACGGCAGCCTCGACTGCCTGACCGATTTGAGTGGCCGTACCCAGGCCGAGATTGACCTCACTCCGGAACAAGAGGGGTGGGGCCGTGAACTGTTCAGCGTGATGCGTCGCGCGGTATCGAGCGCCGAGTGTGGCGCCACCATCTTTGACTAAGGAAGAGCTATGCAGAACTGGAAAGTGACCCCGGCCGAGGTGTTTGCCGCCTCCCCGCTGGTACCCGTGATGGTTATCAACGAGCTGGATCAAGCCCTGCCGATGGCCAAGGCGCTGCTCGACGGCGGCATCTCTGTCTTCGAAATCACCCTGCGCACCCCGGTGGCGCTCGATGCCATCGCCCTCATTGCCAAGGCGATGCCGGATGCCATGGTCGGTGCTGGTACCGTGCTCAACTGCGAGCAGTTTGACGCAGCCGTTGCCGCCGGTGCCCGCTTCGTCATCTCCCCGGGGATGACGCCGGCCCTGCTGGCTCACGCGGCCAAGAGCACCGCGCCGCTGATCCCGGGTGTGGCAACTCCGTCTGAAGTGATGCAGGCGCTGGAAGCGGGCTATGACCACCTGAAGTTCTTCCCGGCCGAAGCGAACGGCGGCACCAAGGCGCTCTCCGCCATTGCCGCGCCGCTGCCCCAGGTGAAGTTCTGCCCGACCGGCGGTATCGGCCCGAAAAACGTGGCCGACTATCTGGCGCTCAAATGCGTGGCCACTGTCGGCGGCTCCTGGATGCTGCCGGCCGATGCGGTCAAGAGCGGCAACTGGGGAGAGGTGACTCGCCTCTCCCGCGAAGCGGTTGAGTTGGTAAAACGCTAAGCCTCAGTTGTGCAGAAAACCAAACAGGCCACCCTCGGGTGGCCTGTTTGCTATCAGCGTGACTTAAGTGGGTGAGGGAAGGGATTACCCCAGACTCTCCCCGACATAGAGGGAGAAGCCGATATCTTTGCGGGTATCGGGTTGGGATTGGCCGTTGAGACGAGCCAGCAGCATGGTGGCCGCCTCCCGACCGATCGCTTCCCGCGGGGTGGCGATACTGGCCAGTTTGGGGGTCATGGCGTGGCCGATGTCGAGAGCGTTGCAACCGGCGATGGCGATCTGCTGGGGCACCGGGATCCACTTGGCCTGACACTGCAGCAGAGCACCCACCGCCAGGTCATCGTTGGTGCAGAACAGGCCGTCGAGGTCGGGATAGCGTACCAGCGCCTGATCCAGCAGCTCGCCCCCCAGAGTGAAGCTGGAGGATTGTTCGGTCAGCAGATGCTGGCCGGTGAGGCCGAAGTCGGTCATCGCCTGATAGTAACCCTCCATCCGCAGCTGGGTGCGCACGTCGAGCCGCGCCCCCAGATAGACCACCTTGCGTCGGCCCCGGCGCAGCATCTCTGTTACCATGGCCCGGGCCGCGGCTCTATGGTCCATGCCGACCACCATATCGATGGGGGTTTGCGGCAGATCCATGGTCTCCACCACCGGAATGCCGGCGGTGGCGATCATCTTGCGAGTGCGCTCTGTGTGCTGGCTGTCGGAGAGGATGAGGCCATCCACATGGTAGGAGAGTAGGGACGCGACCTGCTCCTCCTCCCGCTCCGGACTGTAGCCGTAGTGGGCCAGCAGGGTCTGGTAGCCGGCCGGTCGGGTCACCGACTCGATGCCGTGGATCACCGCCGAGAATACTTGGTTGGAAAGTGAGGGGATCAGGATGCCGATCGCCTTGCTGGTCGCGTTGGAGAGAATATCCGGCGCCCGATTGGGGATATAACCCAGCTCTTCCACTACAGCTGCGATCCGCTCGCGGGTCCCCTCCGCCACGGTCTGCGGGTCGCGCAGATAGCGGCTGACAGTCATCTTGGTCACGCCGGTCTGGTCGGCGATATCTTGCAGGGTGGGGCGGCGCTTGCGGGTGGGGCTCATAGGGGTGTCCAGCGTGGATGTTACATGTAACATTACCGTTTTTGGCGGATAAAGTCAGCATATGAAGCCGTTTTGGCAGGAGTTTTCCGATGATCAGAGGCAAGCAGTTTGTGGATGTCCGGTTCGAGCAACAGGATGTGGAGGGGGAGCAGTTCTCGGAGTGCCGCTTTATCGGCTGCAACTTCTCCTGGCTGGATCTGAGCGATAGCCGCTTCATCGACTGCAGCTTCTACGATCGGGAGAGCGAACGGGGCTGCCTGTTGCAGGGTTGCGATCTGCGCGAGGCCAGCTTTCTACGCTGCGATCTCACCATGGCCGATTGCAGCCGCAGCCAGTGTCTGGGGTTGGAGATGCGCGACTGTCAGGCGGTCGGTATTAACTTCAGCCATGCCAGCTTCGCCAACCAGATCACCGCCAAAAGCTACTTCTGCGAGGCCCATCTGACCGGCAACAACTTCAGCTATGCCAGCTTCGAGGGCTGCCTGCTGGAGAAGTGCGAGCTGACCGGCAACCGTTGGCAGGGGGCCAACCTGTTTGGTGCCTCGCTGGCGGGTTCCGATCTCAGCGGCTCCGAGTTTGGCCAGATTGACTGGACCAGCTTCAAGCTGCAGGGCTGCGATCTGCGCCAGTGCGATCTGCCAGGGCTGGATCTGCGCCGGGTCGATCTGCAGGGAGTACAGATCAACGAGGATCAGCAGCAGACATTGCTGGAGCAGATAGGTCTGGTTGTCTTCCCCTGAGTCGAGCAAAAAAATAGGTAATTTTTCATCAAATGGGAGTGACAGCGGGTTGCTGTACTCCTGAAACGACAAAAGCCTGCGTGATGCAGGCTTTTGCTAGTGAGCGTGTGATGCGTTTGTCGGCCGGGTTGACTCAACCCTTGGCCAGCCATTTGGTCGGGTTGATGGCCTCGCCCTGATAGCGAATTTCGAAGTAGAGGCCCGGTCTGTCCTGGCCACCACTGTCACCGACCAGTGCCACTGGTTCACCCTGTTCCACATTCTGGCCAACCTGACGCAGCAGCGACTGATTGTGACCGTAGAGGCTCATGTAGCCCTTACCGTGATCGATTACCAGCAGCATACCGAAGCCGTCGAGCCAGTCGGCGTAAACCACTTGTCCCGGTGCGACCGCCTTTACCTGGGTTCCTTCGCTGGCGCCGATCAGGGTTCCTTTCCACTTGAGCTGGGCGGTGCGCGGCGAGCCGTAGGCGATGAGGATCGGCCCCTGTACCGGCCAGCGCAGGCTGCCATTGGTCTTGAGCCCGCTGTAGTAACCTGCGGTCCCAATCCCAGAGCCTCGCTCCGGTTTGGTACTGGACATCTCTTCGACCGGTTCTGCCGGTTTGACGGTTTTGTTCTGCTGGGCGGCAAGTCGTTGTTGCTCGGCGCGGCGCTGCTCGGCCAGCTTGCGCTGACGTTCCTGTTCCGCTTTCAGCTTGGCCAGCCGTTCCCGTTCGGCCCGTTCGCGGCGCTCCTGCTCTTCCCGCTGGCGGCGCAGCTCCTCCAGCCGCGCTTTCAGCGCCTTCTCCGCCTTGACCAGCTTGGAGAGCTTCTGCTCGTCATCCTGTACCGACTGCTGCAACTGGTTGCGCACCTTGGCCCGGCTCTGCTGGCTGGCCAGCAGGGCCTGGTGATGCTCCTGCTGTTCGGCAAGCAGGGTCTGCAGTCTGGTTTCGGTCTCTTTGGTTGCTTGCTGGTTTTTCGCCAGCTTGTCACGGGTGGCGCGCAGGGCGTCGATGGCCTCGATGCGGGCCTTGTTGAGGTAGTCGTAGTAGTCGAGCGAGCGGCTCAGTTTGACCGGATCCTGCTGATTGAGCAGCAGTTTGAGGTAGTCGTGGTTGCCCGCCTGAAAGGCGCTTTCCGCCTGCTTGGCCAGCAACTGCTTTTGATGTTTGGCTTGAACTTCCAGCGCCAGCTTGTCTTTTTGCAGGGTCGCCAGCTTCTGCTGGTTCTGCTTCAACTGCTGCTTGGTCTGGTTGAGTTTGGCGGCGGCGGCCGAGATGGCCTGCTCGTCAGCCTTGAGCTGGGTATTGAGCTTGGCAAGCTCCTGCTTGCTGAGCTTGATGGTCTTCTGTTGCTCTTTGATCTGGGACTGCATGGTGCCCAGCTGCTGATTGGCGGCCAAAGCCGATTTGCTGGCGCCAAACAACAGGCAAAAAAACAGCGCGCCGGCCAACAGGCCGACGCGACTGGTTTTCTGTGAAATAACTTCGCATCCCCGCATGGGGAAGGATTATTTCAGAATCATCAGGGGCTTGCCAGTCATTTCCGGCGGCACCGGCAGACCCATCAGGGTCAGCATGGTGGGGGCCAGATCGGACAGTTTGCCACCTTCAACTACCTCGGCTTTGCGACCGAAATAGATGAGCGGAACCGGCAGATTGGTGTGGGCGGTGTGGGCCTGACCAGTCTCTTCGTCCAGCATCTTCTCGGCGTTGCCGTGGTCGGCAGTGATCAGGCACTCGCCACCCACTTCGGCTAGGGCGTCGGTCACACGGCCGATGCAGTGGTCAACGGCTTCACAGGCTTTGACGGCGGCATCGAACACACCGGTGTGGCCAACCATGTCGCCATTCGGGTAGTTACAGATGATGACGTCGTACTTGCCGCTCTTGATGGCCGCAACCAGCTTGTCGGTCAGCTCTTCGGAGCTCATCTCCGGCTGCAGGTCATAGGTAGCCACTTTCGGGCTGGCGACGATTTCGCGATCTTCGCCAGTGAAGCAGGCCTCTTCGCCACCGTTGAAGAAGAAGGTGACGTGAGCGTACTTCTCGGTTTCGGAGATGCGCAGCTGGGTCTTGCCCTGCTTGGCCAGCCACTCACCCAGGGTGTTGACCAGAGCGGTCGGCGGGTAGGCACAGGCAGTTTTGATGTCGGCCGCGTATTCGGTCAGCATCACGAAGTTCAGCTTCGGCTCAACGGCACGGGCGAAGCCGGTGAAGTCGGTGTCAACGAAGGCGCGGGTGATTTCACGGGCACGGTCGGCACGGAAGTTCATGAAAATCAGCGCATCGCCATCTTCCATCGGTGCCGCTTCGCCGATGCGAGTGGCTTTGACGAACTCGTCGTTCTCGTCGCGGGCATAGGCGGCAGCCAGTGCTTCGGTGGCGCTCTCGGCGGTGAACTCGCCCTTGCCCTGGGTCATCAGGTCATAGGCTTGCTGCACGCGATCCCAGCGGTTGTCACGGTCCATGGCGAAGTAACGGCCGATCATGGAGGCGAAACGACCCTTGCCCAGCTTGGCGAACAGGGCATCGAACAGCTCGATGGAGGACTGGGCGGAGCGCGGCGGAACGTCGCGGCCATCCAGGAAGGCGTGCAGGTAGATCTTCTCGGCGCCACGCTTGGCTGCCATTTCGATCATGCCCATGATGTGCTCTTCGTGGCTGTGTACGCCACCCGGGGACATCAGGCCCATGATGTGAACGGCTTTGCCGTTGGTGACGGCAGTGTCAACAGCCTTGGCCAGCTCGACGTTCTGGAAGAATTCACCGTCCTGGATGTCTTTGGAGATGCGGGTCAGCTCCTGATAGACGATGCGACCGGCACCGATGTTGACGTGACCCACTTCGGAGTTACCCATCTGGCCATCCGGCAGACCGACGTCCAGACCGGAGCCGGAGATCAGGGTGCTGGTGTAGTCACGGGCGAGACGATCGAGGTTGGGAGTCTTGGCGGTAGCGACGGCGTTGTGCTCTTGCTTGGTGCTGTAGCCCCAACCGTCCATGATGACCAGAACCAAAGGTTTCTTAGCTGTTGACATAAGACTATGTCCTCTCGGATTGGAAAAAATGCGGGAAATGAAACTAGCGTAATATTACTACATCTGCCGAAATAGTCACCTGATAGCCAAGGGGCGCTCCCGCGGCCCCGCAAGCCACGCCCTTCCTGCCATGATTGATGCCCAATGAGGATGGGAGCCTGCTCGCGCTTTGCCGCCAAGATGGCTGATCTTATCAATACCCCCATGTATACTCGGGCCCTTGTCTTGGTCCCTGGATAGTAGAAGATGCAAGAGTATTTGGATTTTGCGGCCCGTAACCCGCTGCTGACCGCAGCCTGGTTGGGTCTGGCTGGCACCCTGGTTTACACCACTGTGCGTGCCCGTTTGTCCCCGGTAAAAACCGTCAACAATCACACCGCGACCCTGCTGATCAACCGCGAGAATGCCACCGTGGTGGATATTCGCAGTCAGGAAGAGTACGCCAAGGGTCATCTGGCCGGAGCCCAGCACCTGCCGCTGACCCAGATCCAGAGCAATAATCTGGGCCCGGTTGAAAAGCATAAAGATGCCCCCATCATAGTGGTGTGCGAGTCGGGAATGACTGCGGGCGGCGCGGGCCGTCAGCTGAGCAAAGCTGGCTTCAAGCAGGTTTATGTGCTCGGCGGTGGCATGGCCCAATGGCGTGCAGAAAATCTGCCGGTAACCAAGAAACGCTGATTTAAGCAGGGCCTGAGCCCACTTATCCATATAACAAGGAATCAAACGAAATGGCTGACGAGATCAACAACCAGGAAGTACAACCGGAATTTCACATCCAGCGTGTTTACACCAAGGATGTCTCTTTCGAAGCGCCGAACACCCCGCACATCTTCCAGAAAGAGTGGCAGCCGGACGTCAAGCTGGATATGGATACCAAGACCAACATCCTGGCTGAGAACGTCTACGAGGTTGTCCTGACCCTGACCGTGACTTGCAAACTGGAAACCGAAACTGCCTTCCTGTGCGAAGTACAGCAAGCCGGTATCTTCACCATCGGTAACCTGCCGGAGCCGCAACTGGCTCACTGCCTGGCTGCCTTCTGCCCGAACATCCTGTTCCCATATGCCCGCGAAGCCGTGGCCAACATGGTGAGCAAGGGTTCCTTCCCGCAGCTGAACCTGGCACCGGTCAACTTCGATGCCCTGTTTGCCCAGCACATGGCGCAAGCACAGGCCCAGCAGGCGACTGCGGAAGCCTGATAATGGCTGACCAGATCGCTATCTCGGTCTTGGGGGCGGGGTCTTATGGCTCCGCCCTTGCCATTTCTCTGGCGCGCAACGGTCATCCGACCCTGCTGTGGGGTCACGACCCTGCTCATGTCGCCGAGCTGGAACAAGACCGCTGCAACAAGGCTTTTCTGCCTGATGTTCCTTTTCCTGCCGATCTGCAGCTAACTGCGGATCTGCAACGTGCGGTACAGGCTGCCCCCGTGCTGCTGCTGGTCGTGCCGAGCCATGTATTTGGCGATGTGCTGACCCGGATCAAGCCCTTCTTGCGCCCCGATACCCGTATCGCCTGGGCCACCAAGGGTCTGGAGCCGGACAGTGGCCGTCTGCTGCAGGATGTGGCTCGTGAAGTGCTGGGTGACGAGATGCCGCTGGCGGTCATCTCCGGCCCCACCTTCGCCAAGGAGCTGGCTGCCGGTTTGCCGACCGCCATCTCGGTCGCCTCGACTCACGACGAGTTCGCCGACGATCTCTCCCACCTGCTGCACTGTGGCCGCTCGTTCCGGGTCTATACCAATCCGGACTTCGTCGGTCTACAGCTGGGTGGGGCGGTGAAGAACGTCATCGCCATCGGTGCCGGTCTCTCCGACGGGCTCGGGTTTGGCGCCAATGCCAGAACCGCGCTCATCACCCGGGGTCTGGTGGAGATGCAGCGTCTGGGTGCGGCGCTGGGTGCCGATGCCAAAACCTTTATGGGGATGGCGGGGCTCGGGGATCTGGTGCTCACATGTACCGACAACCAGTCGCGCAACCGTCGCTTCGGGCTGGCCCTCGGGGCTGGCAAGGATGTGAACACCGCCATGACCGAGATCGGTCAGGTGGTGGAGGGGTATCGCAACACCAAAGAGGTGCATCTGCTGGCGGCCCGCTGCGGCGTCGAGATGCCCATCTGCGAGCAGATCTTCAAGGTGCTCTACGAGGGTAAGAACCCGAAAGAGGCGGCCATCGCCCTGCTGTCGCGAGACAAGAAGGACGAGTAATCTGCCGATTGCCCATGCAAAAGGCCCCGCCAGATGGCGGGGCCTTTTCTTTGCTGCAAGGGCTGCAGATCAGTAGTAAGAGTGGTCGCCGCGCTGGTGCTCGGTGGCGTCTTTCACACCGTTGAGCTCACCCGGGAACTTCTCCAGCAGCTGCTTCTCGATCCCCTCTTTCAGGGTGTAATCGACCATGGAGCAACCGTTGCAACCACCGCCAAACTGCAGGATGGCCAGTTTGTCTTCAGTCAGCTCGACCAAGGTTACCTTGCCACCGTGACCGGCCAGCATGGGGTTCACTTCGGACATCAACACGTACTCGATGCGCTCGATTAGCGGCGCGTCGTCGGCCACTTTACGCATCTTGGCGTTCGGTGCTTTCAGGGTGAGCTGGGAGCCCATCTGATCGGTCACGAAGTCGATGGTGGCATCCACCAGGAAGGGGGCGCTCAGGGGATCGACCATGCAGTCGAAGCCGCTGAAGGGCAGGTGTTGATCTTCCGGGTCCACGGCATCGGGTGGGCAATAAGATACGCCACACTCGGCATTCTGGGTTCCCGGATTGACCACAAACACCCGGATATTGGTGCCATCAGGCTGTTTTTCCAGCAGTTTACGGAAATGGGCCTGGGCGGCGTCGGAAATGCTGATCATCACTATCCTCATAAACCTGAGTGTACGACTAGGGTATTCATGATAACGCGGTTATTAATGCTTGGGTAGCATGCCGATGGCTACTTGCTGTGCCGCAGGGTACGACAGATCGCCCACACTTCCACCTTTGTGATGCCGCTCTCATGGAGCAAACGGCTGAGCTGACCAGCGGTGGCGCCTGTGGTCACGACGTCATCGAGCAGGGCGACATGGCGATAGTGGTGGGGGCGGATCCGGAATGCCCCGCGCAGATTGCGCCGCCGCTGCCCGGCGCTCAGGGTTGTTTGTTGCGGGGTCGCCTTGATGCGCTGCAACAGGGTGTTGTCGCAGGGAATGTCGGTGAACTCGCCAAGGGCTTGCGCGATCTCCTCCGCCTGATTGAACCCGCGCCGCCACAGCCGCCACCAGTGCAGGGGAACCGGAATGATCGCCTCCGGCGGCTCGCGGCTATCGAGATGATCGGCCAAGAGGCGTGCCAGTAGCGGCGCCAGCAGGATCTGGCCGGAATATTTAAGCCGGGGGATCAGCATGGGGTAGGGGATTTGGTAGTCGCCGATCACCTGCAACCGCTCCCAGGGGGGAGGTCTGCGCTGGCAGCGACCACAGACCGGTATGCTCTTTTCTATATAGTCAGCCAGCGGTGCGGCGCAGAGGCGGCATCTCGGCTGTGACTGGTGCAGCGCCTGCCGGCACCAGCTGCAGAGCAGGGGCTCGTTGTCACAAGGCTGATGACAGAGGATGCAGCTCCCCTGCCAGTCGGCATGGCTGCCGAGCAGCGGGCTTGCTTTAGCGAGCAGTCGCTTTAACATGCTGACCCCAAGAGCATGAACAGGGATCTTGAGTCTAGATGAGCATATCGGTAGAGCAGTTTGGCCAGGGGCCCGATCTGGTGCTGTTGCACGGTTGGGGGATGAACGGCGCGGTCTGGCATGGCATTGCCCAGCAATTGGCGCTCCACTACAGGGTTCATCTGGTGGATTTGCCCGGTTTTGGCAACAGCCCGCTGGCAGACCAGGTGGATTACAGCCTGACCTGGCTTGCCGAGCAGGTGGCCGCCATCTTGCCACAGAAGTGCCATCTGCTTGGCTGGTCGCTCGGCGGTCTGGTGGCAAGCCAGTTGGCGCTGACGTATCCCGATCGGTTGCACTCCCTGATCACCGTGGCCAGCTCCCCCTGCTTCATGGCCCGTGATGAGTGGCCGGGGATCGCCCCCAAGGTACTGACCGGCTTCAACCAGATGCTGGCGGGGGATTTTCGCCAGACCATAGAGCGCTTTCTGGCGATCCAGGCAATGGGCAGCGAACATGCCCGGGATGATATCCGTCAGTTGCGCCATTGGCTGGCCGAGCGCCCGGCGCCCCAGTTTGCCGCACTCGAGGCCGGGCTGACGCTGTTGGCCGAGATTGACCTGCGCGAACCGCTGCGGGAGCTGGATCTGCCCTGGTTGCGGATCTATGGCCGACTGGATTCATTGGTGCCCAAGGCGGCCATTCCCCTGCTGGACGATCTCTACCCTGTCAGCCGCAGTGTGACCCTCAATAAGGCCTCACACGCACCTTTTATCTCCCATCCTGACGAATTCATTGAAATCGTTCGAGATTTTGTTGGCTAAAAAACAGCCGGCAAGCTTCATTAATCCTCTGGTCTGGCGGATAATTAAGCTGTGACCAGAGGAGTAACACCATGCGTATTGATTCTGCTTTCAACAGCGGGGTACAGGGATTTCAGCGAGCCGAGCAGATTGCCGACAAGGCATCCAATCAGATCGCCCGCCTCAACACCCCCAGCGGGGATCAGGTGCAAGTGACCGATGAGCTCGTCAATCTCAAGGTGGCCGAGCAGCAGGCTGGCGCTTCCGCCAAGGTAGTGCAGACTGCCAGCGATATGATGGGAACCCTGATCGACATCCGGGTGTGAGATGAACATCAATGTCAGTCTGCCCCCTCTTATCCCGACACAGCTGCAACCCCAGGTGGAAGCGGCGAGGACGGATAATCGCCGGGCAGAACTGATCCCGCAGGCTCGAGCGGGCCAAGCCTCCGTTGCCGAATCTGAAGTCGGCTCCCAGAAAGAGAAATCCAAAGCCGGTCAGGCCTCCAGCAATCAGAGCTCCCAGAACAGCCGTGAAACCGGGCAATTAGCGCCGACGACACTGCCAGATAATCGCTTTGTCGAGGCCACCGGTGAGGATGGGCAGCGCAAGCAGCAAGATCCCAAACAGCAGGAGCAGCAACAGCGGCAAGAGCAGCAGGTTCAGGATCTTGTCGAGCGTGACAAGGAGGTGCGCACTCACGAGCAGGCGCACCAGTCTGCGGGTGGAGAGTACGCCAGCTCGCCCACCTATCAGTTTACGCAAGGGCCGGATGGCAAGCGTTATGCGACGGGTGGCGAAGTCCAGATCGATACCAGTGTCGTACCCGGTGACCCTGCCGCCACCATCGCCAAGATGCAGCAGATCCGCTCTGCAGCGCTGGCGCCTGCCGAGCCTTCTGCGCAGGATTTGGCCGTCGCGCGCAGCGCCGCCGCCAGTGAAGCCAAGGCGCGCAAAGAGCTGATGGCCGAGCAGAGCGCAAAATCGGGCGGCGTGCTGAGTGCCTATATGGACAAGCGCAACAGCGTCATCGCGGGCCACTATCAACAGGCTGTCAGCCCGGCCTCGACCCAGTCCCTCAGTCTGCATATCTGAATCCCCCTCACCAAACTTTCAGCTGCTTTGCCTGTTTTGCAACTAACCTGAAGATCAGGCCTATTCCAATTTCACAGGAGCTGTCATGCATTTCGATGAAGTCAAAGCGGAAGATTTCACCACCTTCTCCCGTGTACCGCCCCCCCACCTGCAGATGGAGCAATTTCTGATGCAGCTCGGAGGAGGGGGAACTGAAGGAACCAGTTTCAAGAAGAAAGTGATGCTGGCGGCTGGCTGGAGCCACACCGGCGTCGTCTCTTACGGCAAGTATCCGCAAGAGGCCTGCAAGGCATTCAACCGACTGCGGGAGGTGCTGGCCCAGCATGGAGAGCCCGAGAGCATTCTTGCTGCCCTGGCGCAGTGATCCTGAGCTTCGCGTGTAAAAAAGCCCCTAGCGGGGCTTTTTGCATTCAGAGGCGTTCCGGACGGTGTCGTTACTTTTTCGCTTTGGAGAGCGCTGCCGCGAAGGCGTTGCCCATGGCACCACCCATAGGGGGGTTTTGGCGCGGCTCATTTCTTGGCTTAGCCTTGCCAGCACTGCTGTTGCGTGCTTCAGCTGGTTTGCGGGCGGGTTGCCCGGCCTTTTCGTCGAGGCGCATGGTCAGGCTGATCCGCTTGCGCGGGGCGTCCACTTCCAGCACCTTGACCCGCACAATGTCGCCAGCCTTGACCACCTCACGGGGATCCTTGACGAAACGGTCGGTCAGGGAGGAGATGTGCACCAGACCGTCCTGATGAACACCGATATCGACGAAGGCGCCGAAGTTGGTGACGTTGGTGACCACCCCTTCCAGTACCATCTCTGGCACCAGGTCGCTGATTTGCTCCACACCTTCCTTGAAGGTCGCGGTTTTGAACTCGGGGCGCGGGTCGCGGCCCGGCTTGTCCAGCTCGCCGATGATGTCGGTGACGGTAGGTACGCCGAATTGCTCATCGGTATAGTCGGCCGGTTTCAGGCTGCGCAGCAGGCTGCTGTTGCCGAGCAGGCTCTCCACGGTCTGCTCCAGCTTGGCGAGGATCCGCTCCACCACCGGATAGGACTCCGGGTGCACCGCCGAGCTGTCGAGGGGATTGCTGCTGCCGCGAATGCGCAGGAAGCCGGCGCACTGTTCGAAGGCTTTGGGGCCGAGTCGGCTCACTTTCAGCAACTGCTGACGGCTCTTGAATGCGCCGTGCTCATCCCGGTAGGCAACGATGTTCTGGGCCAACGTCTGGGAGAGGCCGGAAACCCGGTTGAGCAGGGCGACCGAGGCGGTGTTCACATCGACCCCGACCGCGTTTACGCAATCCTCAACCACGGCATCCAGCCGGCGGGCCAGCTGGCTCTGGCCGACGTCGTGCTGATACTGGCCGACCCCGATACTCTTGGGGTCGATTTTGACCAGTTCGGCCAGCGGGTCTTGCAGGCGGCGGGCGATGGAGACGGCGCCACGGATCGAGACGTCGAGATCCGGGAACTCCTGGGAGGCGAGTTCGGAGGCGGAGTAGACCGAGGCCCCCGCTTCGCTGACTACTATCTTCTGCGCCTTGGCGGCGGGGTAGCGCTCGAACAGATCGCTGACCAGCCGGTCGGTTTCCCGCGAGGCGGTGCCGTTTCCGATGCTGATGAGCTCGACCTTGTGTTTCTGGCACAGCTCGCTCAGGGTCTTGAGGCTCTGATCAATCTGGCGTTTTGGTTCGAACGGATAGATGGTGGCGTGATCGACCAGTTTGCCGGTGGCATCCACCACGGCAACCTTGACCCCGGTGCGGATGCCCGGATCCAGCCCCATGGTGCAGCGCATGCCCGCCGGGGCCGCCATCAGCAGATCCTTGAGGTTCATGGCGAACACCTTGATCGCCTCCTCCTCTGCCGACTCGCGGATGCGGCCGATCAGCTCTGTCTCCATCTGAAGCGACAACTTGATCTTCCAGGTCCAGCTCACCACCCCTTGCAGCCATTTGTCGGCCGGGCGGTTCTGCAGATTGAGCTTGAGGTGGTGGGCAATGATCCCTTCGCAGGGGCTGGCACTCTCATCGTCACCGGTGACCAGCGCCAGATTGAGGATCCCTTCATTGCGGCCGCGCAGCATGGCCAGCACCCGGTGGGAGGGGGCCTTGTGCAGTGGTTCGTCGTGTTCGAAATAGTCCTTGAACTTGGCCCCCTCCTGCTCCTTGCCTGCCACCACGCGGGCGCGCAGGGTGGCATTTTGCCACAGGTAGTCCCGCAGCTTCTCCAGCAGGTCGGCCTGCTCGGCGAAGCGCTCCATCAGGATATAGCGGGCGCCATCGAGAGCCGCTTTGCTGTCGGCAATGCCCTGTTCGGGATTGAGGAAGGCGGCCGCCGCTTGCTCGGGATCCTGCATCGGGTCGCTGAGCAGCAGGTTGGCCAGCGGCTCCAACCCGGCTTCGATCGCCATCTGCCCCTTGGTGCGGCGTTTGGGCTTGTAGGGGAGGTAGAGATCTTCCAGTCGGGTCTTGCTGTCGGCGCCATGCAATTCGCGCATCAGCTCGGGGGTCAGCTTGCCCTGCTCTTCGATGGAGCGAATGATCACCTGACGGCGATCTTCCAGTTCACGCAGATAGCCGAGGCGGCTTTCCAGAGTACGTAGCTGGCTGTCGTCCAGACCGCCGGTCACCTCTTTACGGTAACGGGCGATAAAAGGCACGGTCGAGCCTTCATCCAGCAGGCGAACGGCGGCCTGCACCTGCTCCGGGCGAGCATTAAGCTCACCGGCAATCTGTCTCTCTATGGTTTGCATCATGATGTTGTTGAGGGCCTCTGTAGTCGAGTCCGCGCCATCAGGCGCCAAGTGTGAGCACTATATGGGGTCGTGTAGCGGGATGCCACCCTGCGCCGAGGCCACCGCCATGCAGATTGATGGTGCTGCTGGGGGGAGGCACTTATCTTGCCTTGGCACTTGCTGCTCAGGATGTGGCTGTGGCAAGCAGCCCGCCAGCAGTCCCATTATTTGGAATAGCTGATCTCGTTGATATACCAGCAGACGTCACCAACTGGCGTACAGACGATGGCTTCATCCCCAACCTCTTTCTTGAGCAGGGCGCGGGCCATGGGGGAGTCGATGGAGATGTAATCCTTGCGCTCGAAGATCTCGTCATAGCCGACGATGCGAAAGCGTTTGGTCTCGCCCTCTTCGTTTTCCACCTCGACCCAGGCGCCGAAGAAGACCTTGCCCTCCTGCGCGGGGGCATAGTCGACGATCCCCAGCTCTTCGAGGCATTTGCGCAGGTAGCGTACCCGCCGGTCAATCTCCCGCAACCGCTTCTTGTTGTACTGGTAGTCGGCATTTTCACTGCGATCCCCCAGGCTGGCGGCCCATGCCACCTTCCTGGTGACCTCGGGGCGCTCCTGACGCCAGAGGAAATCGAGCTCTTCTTTCAGCTTGTTGTAGCCTTCGCGGGTGATCAGCTTTGTCTTCATGGTGATGCGGACCTGGTCAAAGAGGGGTAATCATCGCTAACTGCTCGGGAATATTAGCTTTTGTCCCTTTGCTGTCGAGATAAATCGTACCGGTCTGGCTGGCTCCCTCGAGAGGGGGGTGGCGAGGTCAGTGACTTGATTGCCATCACGCTATAGAAATGGGTAATAACCGGTAACATATTTATGCTTTGCTCCCGTGATATCCCCCCCTAGTATTGGGGGCAGCGAAAGAATAAGAGGCAAAGCAATGAGTCAGCAGCAATACAAGGTCCTGGTCGTGGACGATGACCTGAAATTACGTTCCCTGTTGGAACGCTATCTCACCGAGCAGGGATTCGTGGTGCGCGGCGTGGCCAATGGTGAACAGGCCGATCGCCTGCTGACTCGTGAAAACTTCAGCCTGATGGTGCTCGATCTGATGTTGCCGGGGGAGGATGGGCTCTCTATCTGCCGTCGTCTGCGGGAAGCGGGCAACCAGATCCCGGTGCTGATGCTCACCGCCAAGGGGGATGAAGTGGATCGCATCGTCGGACTCGAAATGGGTGCCGATGACTATCTGCCCAAGCCGTTCAATCCCCGTGAGTTGCTGGCGCGGATCCGTGCCGTGCTGCGCCGTCATACCGTCGAGTTGCCCGGAGCCCCCTCTGCCGCAGAGAAAGTCGTCAACTTCGGGGCCTTCCAGCTCAATCTGGCGACCCGCGAGTTGAGCCGGGATGGCGAGCCGATGGCGCTCACCAGCGGTGAATTTGCGGTGCTCAAGGTGTTGGTCAGCCATCCGCGCGAGCCGCTTTCCCGCGACAAGTTGATGAATCTGGCACGTGGCCGCGAATATACCGCCACCGAGCGCAGTATCGACGTACAGGTCTCTCGCCTGCGCCGCCTGCTGGAGCAGGACCCGGCCCAACCTCGCTATCTGCAGACCGTCTGGGGTCTGGGGTATGTCTTTGTGCCAGATGGTGACGGTGCATGAAAAAGGTCGGCAGCATGTTTTCCCGCATGCTCTGGTTTCTGGCCGCCGTCCTGGTGGTCTATCAAGCGGTCTCCTACGTCACCTTCTACAACTATCTACTGGCGCCGACCGTCAAGCAGATCAGTCACTTGCTGGCCAATCAGGTCAAGCTGATCTTTCCGGTCAATACCGAGCAACTGGCGTTGAGTGAAGATGCCGAGGCACTGGTCTATGTGACGACCGGTACCGACATCTACACCCAGAGCGAGGCGGTGCAGCATGGCTTCAACGATGCCAAGCCGTACCCCTATCTGGAGGAGAACATCAGCCGTGAACTGGGCGGTCCGGCCAAGGTGCGGGTCGAGATCCAGGATCACTACATCATCTGGATCCAGCCACCGCAGGCCAGCAAAATCTGGGTACGGATCCCGCTGACCGAGATTGAAGATGACGATATTGAACCCCTCATCATCTATCTAAGTGTACTGTTGGTGATCACCCTGTTTGCGGCCTGGCGCTTTGCCCGCCAGCTGGTGCGCCCGCTCGAGGATCTCGAGGCTGGCGCGGTTGCAGTGGCCAGAGGGCATTTCCCGGAGGCACTGGGGGAGCAGGGGTCACGGGAGGTACGCCGTCTGACTCGCACCTTCAACCATATGTCCCACTCCATCAAGAGCCTGATCGAGGAGCGTAACCTGATGATGGCGGGGGTTTCCCACGACCTGCGCACTCCGCTGACCCGCATCCGGCTGGCTACCGAGATGATGTCCTCCGGTGACGAATATCTCAAGGAGAGCATCAACTCAGACATTGATGAGTCCAATGCCATCATCGATCAGTTCATCGACTACATCCGTCCGGATGAGGGGCAGGCTCCGGTACCTGTCGATCTGACCCAGTTGGTGCATGATACCTTGCTGATCTACTCGGAGCAGGGGTTGGAAGTCGATCTGGCGCTGCCACAAGAGGCAGTGAGGGTGGCCTGCAATCCGGTCAGCATCCGACGGGTGCTGAACAACCTCTCAAGCAACTCGCTACGCTATGGGGCGAGCAGGTTGCATGCCGAATTGAAGGACGATGGGCACTGGGTGCGCCTGCGCCTCTCCGATGATGGCCCCGGCATCCCCGAGCAGGACTACTCCCGGGTACTGAAGCCATTTACTCAGGGGAATATCGCCCGCACTGTCGGTGGCAGTGGCTTGGGGTTGGCAATTGTGGCCAAAATTGTCGCCCAGCACCACGGTACTATCCGGTTGGGGAGCTCGGAGCTCGGCGGCTTGCTGGTCGAGATGCGGCTGCCAAAACATCAGCCACAGGAGTGGATGGATTGAGAGAAGTGCGTATCCGTGGATACGCCCTTCTGCATGGTCAGCTCTTTGTCTCGGCTGATGCACGATAGCGTTTGCCGTACTTGAGCTGCTGGATCAGCAGGGCGGCAACGATGAGCGCCAACCCGATGGGGGTGGCCGGATGGATGGCTTCGCCGATCAACAGGTAGAGCAGCACCAGTGAGGCAAACGGCGAGATAAAGATGAGGTTGCTGATGGGGGCCGTGTTGGTGGCATGGCGCAGCGCCATCAGCCAGAGCACGAAACCGAAGCCCATTTCGAACAGTCCCACATAGATGGCTCCAGCCCATCCCTGCCAGGCGGTCATGGCAAAATCGGAGAGCAACCAGGTTGCAACGACGATAAAAGGCAGGCTGATCATAAAGCCGAGCAACAGGCTGACAATGGGATCCCCCTGATTGCGGGTGTTGAGGATCCAGTAGCTTGCCCAGATGAGGGTCGAGACCAGCGCCAGCGTCACGCCGAGGGAACTGTCGAACTGGAGGCCGAATACATCCCCTCTGGTGGCGATCACCAGTGCGCCAAAATACCCCAGCACGATGGCGACGCCATCACGCCGACGCAGCTTCTGGCCGAGGAAGGGGACGGCCAGCAGACTGAGGGTAATGGCCCAGGTGTAGTTGAGGGTCTGTGCCTGCTGGGCAGGCAGCAGGTCATAGGCCTTGAACAGCAACAGGTAATAGAGAAAGGGGTTCAGCACACCCAGAGTCAAGTAGTAGAAAGGGCGGGCCTTGATGTAGCTCCCCAGCAGCGGCAGTTTGCCCTGTTTGGCGACGACGGCTGTCAGCGTGAGAGTTGAGGTGAAGGCGGCCACAAGCAACAGTTGCACGGGTTCGAAATAGGCGAGGGAGATCTTGAAGGCTGTGGCGACCGTCGACCAGAGGGCAACGGCGCAAAGGCCATACTGATAGGCTTTCTTTTGATCTTTGAGCATGGGATGTCGTTCCACTGACGGAGGCAAGCGCACAGTCTACCAGTCTGCTTGTAACATTGTCGTTACCTGGGTGTTGGTAGCAGAGTGCGTTGCCGCAGGCGAGATCCATCTGTTACATAAAACTGCGCATAATCTGTTCGCTCTCCCTTGCGCAAATTTGAAAAATCCGTATAATCCCCTCCGCTTACCCATGAGGTAAGCCAGACGATATGTCTGTTGCTGAGTTTACTGCTTGCAGAGACCAGCCATACAGTCCTCCCGATATGGGAGGAAACGTGAAAAATCGCACCTCTGGCGGGAGAAATCTCGGTCGGGCGGTGTTGATTTATGTTCTTTTATCTATTGGAGCTCTGTCAATGCAGAACCAAAGAATCCGTATCCGCCTGAAGGCTTTTGATCATCGCCTGATTGATCAATCCACTGCGGAAATCGTTGAAACTGCAAAGCGCACTGGCGCGCAGGTTCGCGGTCCTATTCCGCTGCCGACTCGCAAAGAGCGCTTCACCGTCCTGATCTCCCCGCACGTCAACAAAGATGCGCGTGATCAGTACGAGATCCGCACTCACAAGCGTCTGGTAGACATCGTTGAGCCGACTGACAAGACCGTAGACGCCCTGATGCGTCTGGATCTGGCAGCTGGTGTAGACGTCCAGATCAGCCTGGGTTAATTACGGAAAGAGGTTGATAACAATGACAATCGGTCTTGTAGGTCGCAAAGTGGGTATGACTCGCATCTTCACTGAAGATGGCGTTTCTATCCCGGTGACTGTTATCGAAGTTGAAGCTAACCGTGTAACTCAGGTCAAATCTGTAGAAACCGAC
Organism: Aeromonas sp. 604282; assembly: GCF_049170575.1. Classification (NCBI taxonomy): domain Bacteria; kingdom Pseudomonadati; phylum Pseudomonadota; class Gammaproteobacteria; order Aeromonadales; family Aeromonadaceae; genus Aeromonas; species Aeromonas sp. 604282. The sequence goes on from NZ_JAAKMV010000011.1 coordinate 146,815, forward strand.
GGCTACAACGCTATTCAGGTTACCACTGGCGCCAAAAAAGCCAGCCGTGTGACCAAGCCGGAAGCTGGCCACTTCGCCAAAGCTGGTGTAGAAGCCGGTCGCGGTCTGTGGGAATTCCGCCTGAACAACGGTGAAACTTTCACTGTTGGTAGCGAGCTGAAAGTAGATCTTCTCGCTGACGTTAAGCTGGTAGACGTTACCGGCACATCCAAAGGTAAGGGCTTTGCTGGTACTGTTAAGCGCCACAACTTCCGCACCCAGGATATGACCCACGGTAACTCCTTGTCTCACCGCGTTCCGGGTTCTATCGGTCAGAACCAGACTCCGGGTCGTGTATTCAAGGGCAAAAAGATGGCTGGTCACATGGGTGCTGAGCGTGTAACGACTCAGAACCTGGAACTGGTTCGTGTTGACGCTGAACGCAACCTGCTGCTCATCAAAGGTGCAGTACCGGGTGCAACCAACGGCAACGTGATCGTCAAACCTGCCGTCAAAGCGTAACGTCTGAGGAGATAGTAATGGAATTGGTAATGAAAGACGCCAAGAGCGCTCTTGAAGTTTCCGAGACTACCTTCGGGCGCGAATTCAACGAAGCTCTGGTTCACCAGGTCGTCGTTGCATATGCCGCTGGTGCCCGTCAGGGTACTCGTGCGCAGCTGACTCGCTCTGAAGTGTCTGGTGGCGGCAAAAAGCCGTGGCGTCAGAAGGGTACTGGTCGTGCCCGTGCTGGCTCCATCCGTTCGCCCATCTGGCGTTCCGGTGGTGTGACTTTTGCTGCTAAGCCGCAAGATCACAGCCAGAAAGTAAACAAGAAGATGTACCGCGGCGCTATCCGTAGCATTCTGTCCGAGCTGGTACGTCAAGAGCGCCTGATCGTTGTTGAGAAGTTCGGCATCGAAGCTCCGAAGACCAAAGAACTGATCGCCAAGCTGAAAGAAATGGAACTGACTGACGTTCTGATCGTGACTGCTGAAGTCGATGAGAACCTGTTCCTGGCTGCTCGCAACCTGTACAAAGTTGACGTGCGTGACGTTGCCGGTATCGACCCGGTCAGCCTGATCGCTTTCGACAAGGTTCTGATGACTGCTGACGCAGTTAAGCAAATCGAGGAGATGCTGGCATGATCCGTGAAGAGCGTCTGCTGAAAGTTCTGAAGGCTCCGCACATCTCTGAAAAGAGCACCATGGTTGCAGAAAAGCAGAACACTATCGTGTTCAAAGTTGCTGTTGATGCTACCAAGGCGGAAGTCAAAGCTGCAGTTGCGAAACTGTTCGAGGTCGAAGTTGAGACCGTCCGTACCCTGAACATGAAGGGTAAGACCAAGCGCGCAGGTGCACGCGTAGGCCGTCGTTCCGATTGGAAAAAGGCTTATGTGACCCTGAAAGCTGGTCAGGACATCGACTTCATGGGCGCAGCCGAGTAAGAGGAGTTCTCAAAAATGGCAATCGTTAAGTGCAAGCCTACTTCTCCGGGCCGCCGCCACGTCGTCAAGATCGTCAATCAAGAGCTGTACAAGGGCAAGCCCTTCGCCGCTCTGCTGGACAGCAAAAGCAAGTCCGGTGGTCGTAACAACAACGGCCGCATCACTACCCGTCATATCGGTGGTGGTCACAAGCAGCACTACCGTATCGTCGACTTCAAGCGCGACAAAGACGGTATCCCGGCTAAAGTAGAGCGCCTGGAATACGATCCGAACCGTACCGCTAACATCGCTCTGGTGTTGTATGCAGACGGTGAGCGTCGTTACATCCTGGCTCCGAAAGGCCTGAAAGCTGGTGACGCGATCGCTTCTGGTGCTGATGCAGCCATCAAGGTAGGTAACGCCCTGCCGATGCGCAACATCCCGGTTGGTTCTACCGTTCACGCTGTAGAGATGAAGCCTGGTAAAGGTGCCCAGCTGGCTCGTTCCGCTGGTACTTTCATCCAGATCCTGGCTCGTGAAGGTAACTATGTAACTCTGCGTCTGCGTTCCGGCGAAGTACGTAAAGTTCTGGCCGAGTGCCGCGCTACCATCGGTGAAGTCGGTAACTCCGAGCACATGTTGCGTCAACTGGGTAAAGCCGGTGCAAACCGCTGGCGTGGTATTCGTCCGACCGTTCGCGGTATGGCGATGAACCCGGTTGACCACCCGCACGGTGGTGGTGAGGGTCGTAACAAGGGCATGCAGCCTGTGTCCCCATGGGGCCAGAAGGCTAAAGGCTTCAAGACCCGTAAGAACAAGCGTACCGACAAGTACATCGTACGTCGTCGTAACAAGTAATTGTTAACATAGAGGAATCACCATGCCACGTTCTCTCAAGAAGGGTCCATTTATTGACCTGCACTTGCTGAAGAAGGTAGAGAAAGCGGTGGAAAGCGGGGATAAAAAGCCGGTTAAAACCTGGTCCCGTCGTTCAATGATCATCCCGAACATGATCGGTTTGACCATCGCTGTCCATAATGGTCGTCAGCACGTTCCGGTTTTCGTTACCGAAGAAATGATCGGTCACAAACTGGGTGAATTCGCACCGACTCGTACTTATCGCGGCCATGCTGCTGATAAGAAGGCTAAGAAGCGCTAAGGGATAAATGATGGAAGCTATCGCTAAACACCGTTATGCCCGTACTTCTGCCCAGAAAGCTCGTCTGGTAGCCGATCAAGTACGTGGTCTGTCCGTAGACAAGGCTCTGAATATCCTGACCTTCAGCCCGAAAAAGGCTGCAGTGCTGGTTAAGAAAGTGCTGGAATCTGCCATTGCAAACGCTGAGCACAACGAAGGCGCCGATATCGACGCGCTGCGTGTTGCTACTATCATGGTCGACGAAGGTCCCTCCATGAAGCGCATCCGTCCGCGTGCCAAAGGTCGTGCGGATCGTATCCTCAAGCGTACCGCTCACATCACTGTAGTGGTATCCGACGCTAAGGCTGGGAGATAAGCAATGGGTCAGAAAGTACATCCTAATGGCATTCGCCTGGGTATTACCAAGCCTTGGAATTCTACCTGGTTCGCGAACACCAAAGACTTCGCTGACAACCTGTACAGCGATTTTCAAGTACGCCAGTTCCTGACCAAGGAACTGAAAAATGCGTCCTTGTCCAAGATTACCATTGAGCGTCCGGCCAAGAGCATCCGTGTGACCATTCACACCGCTCGTCCGGGTGTTGTCATCGGTAAGAAAGGCGAAGACGTTGAGAAGCTGCGCAAAGCTGTAGCCACTATTGCTGGCGTGCCTGCTCAGATCAACATTTCCGAAGTCCGCAAGCCGGAGCTGGATGGCAAACTCGTTGCCGACAGCATCACTTCCCAGCTGGAGCGTCGTGTAATGTTCCGTCGTGCTATGAAGCGCGCCGTACAGAACGCAATGCGCCTGGGTGCCAAGGGCATCAAAGTGGAAGTTTCCGGTCGTCTGGGCGGCGCTGAAATCGCGCGTACCGAATGGTACCGTGAAGGTCGTGTGCCGTTGCACACCCTGCGTGCCGACATCGACTACGCAACTTCTGAAGCCCACACCACTTACGGTGTGATCGGCGTTAAAGTTTGGATCTTCAAGGGCGAAGTTCTGGGCGGTCTGGCTGCTGTTAACGCTGCCGCTGCTCAAGAGCAAGCTCCTGCAAAGCCCAAGCGTGACAACAAGCGCCGCGCTGCTAAGTAAGGAGATTCGGTAAATGTTGCAACCTAAGCGTACTAAATTCCGCAAGACCCACAAGGGTCGTAACCGCGGTCTGGCCACCTCTGGTAACGAAGTATCCTTCGGTACCTTTGGCCTGAAGGCGACATCCCGTGGTCAACTGACTGCTCGTCAAATCGAAGCAGCCCGTCGTGCCATGACCCGTCACGTTAAGCGTCAAGGTAAGATCTGGATCCGTGTGTTCCCGGACAAGCCCATCACCGAAAAGCCCCTCGAAGTTCGTATGGGTAAAGGTAAGGGTAACGTGGAATACTGGGTTTGCCCGATCCAGCCTGGCAAGGTTCTGTACGAGATGGACGGTGTACCTGAGGCTCTGGCGCGTGAAGCGTTTGCCCTGGCCGCAGCTAAGCTGTCTGTTCAGACCACTTTCGTAATTAAGACGGTGATGTGATGAAAGCCCAAGATCTGCGTCAAAAGAGCGTCGAAGAACTGAACCAGGAGCTGCTGGGCCTGCTGCGTGAGCAATTCAACATGCGCATGCAAGCGTCCACCGGCCAGCTGGCTCAGACTCACACTCTGAAACAAGTGCGTCGTGACGTCGCACGTATCAAGACTGTACTGACTGAGAAGGCAGGTGCGTAATGACTGACAAGATCCGTACTCTGCAAGGTCGTGTAATCAGCGACAAGATGGACAAGTCCATCACTGTTGCTATCGAGCGCAAGGTAAAGCACCCGATCTACGGTAAGATCATCAAGCGCACTACCAAGCTGCACGTGCATGACGAAAACAACGAATGCAAAGCTGGCGACCTCGTGGAAATCCGCGAATGCCGCCCGCTGTCCAAGACCAAGTCCTGGACCCTGGTTGCCGTTGTAGAAAAGGCCTAATCGGTACTTTGTAGTCCAAGCGGCCCCTTTCAGGGGCCGTTTGTTTTTTAGGCTACCTTTTCTGAAAATCCTGTGTTATAGTTTCGCGCCTTTTGAAGGCAGCCAGATCCCATTAGGGATAAGAAGTAAACAAAGCGGAGCACTAAGATGATCCAGATGCAAAGTATGCTGGGTGTTGCCGACAACTCCGGCGCTCGCAGTGTAATGTGTATTAAGGTTCTGGGTGGCTCGCACCGCCGTTACGCCGGCATCGGCGACATCATCAAGGTTTCCATCAAGGAAGCCATTCCTCGCGGTAAAGTGAAGAAAGGTGATGTGTATAACGCGGTGGTCGTACGCACCCGTAAAGGCGTTCGTCGTCCGGACGGCTCTGTCATCCGTTTCGACAACAATGCGGCTGTGTTGCTTAACAACAACCAACAGCCAATCGGTACTCGTATTTTTGGCCCGGTGACCCGTGAACTGCGTAATGAGAAGTTCATGAAGATTGTGTCCCTGGCACCCGAAGTACTGTAAGGAGTCGAACGATGGCAGCTAAAATCCGTCGCGAAGACGAAGTGATTGTTCTTACCGGCAAAGACAAGGGCAAGCGTGGCAAAGTCACTCAGGTTCTGATTGCTAAAGGTAAGGTAATCGTGGAAGGCATCAATCAGGTGAAGAAACACCAGAAGCCGGTACCCGCACTGGGTCAGGCTGGCGGTATCGTCACCAAAGAAGCCCCCATCGATGTATCAAACGTAGCGCTGTTCAACTCTGCCACTGGCAAAGCTGACCGCGTTGGTTTCCGGATTGAAGACGGCAAAAAAGTTCGTTTCTTCAAATCCACCGGCGAACTTGTGAAGTAATTGGAGTTTAACGATGGCGAAACTGCATGATTACTACAAATCCGATGTAGTAAATGAACTGTCAAAGCAGTTCGGTTACAAGACTATCATGCAAGTCCCTCGGATCGAGAAAATCACCCTGAACATGGGTGTTGGTGAAGCGATCTCTGACAAGAAGTTGCTGGAAAATGCTGCTGCCGATATGGCTGCCATTTCCGGTCAGAAGCCGCTGATCACCAAAGCTCGCAAATCTGTTGCGGGCTTCAAGATTCGTGAAGGCTACCCGATAGGTTGTAAAGTAACCCTGCGTGGCGAGCGTATGTGGGAGTTCCTGGAACGGCTGATCTGCATCTCCGTACCGCGTATCCGTGACTTCCGTGGCCTGAACGCTAAAGCGTTCGACGGTCGTGGTAACTACTCCATGGGCGTGCGTGAGCAGATCATCTTCCCGGAAATCGACTATGACAAAGTCGATCGCGTCCGTGGTCTGGATATCACCATCACCACTTCCGCGAATACCGATGAAGAAGGCCGTGCTCTGCTGGCTGCCTTTAACTTCCCATTCCGCAAGTAAGGTTAGGGTTATGGCTAAAACATCCATGAAAGCGCGCGAAGCAAAGCGTGCCAAGCTGGTAGCCAAGTACGCGACCAAGCGTGCCGAGCTGAAAGCTATCATCGTTGACATGAACGCTTCTGAAGAAGCGCGTTGGGATGCTGTACTGCAACTGCAACAGCTGCCCCGTGATTCCAGTCCGTCCCGCCAGCGTAACCGTTGCAATATTACTGGTCGTCCGCACGGTTTCCTGCGCAAGTTTGGCCTGTCTCGCATCAAGGTGCGTGAGCATGCCATGAAGGGCGAAATTCCGGGCCTGAAGAAGGCTTCTTGGTAACGAATCTCGGGAGTTAGACTTATGAGCATGCAAGATCCGATCGCGGATATGCTGACCCGCATCCGTAACGGTCAGGCGGCGAGCAAAGTTGCGGTTTCCATGCCTTCTTCCAAGCTGAAAGTGGCTATCGCCAAAGTGCTGAAAGAAGAAGGTTACATCGCTGGCTACTCCGTAGCTGGTGACGTGAAGCCGGAACTGGAAATTGAACTGAAATATTTCCAGGGCAAGCCAGTTGTAGAACTGATCCAACGCGTGAGCCGTCCCGGCCTGCGTATTTACAAGCGCACTACTGATCTGCCGAAAGTTATGGGCGGTCTCGGTGTTGCTATCGTGTCCACGTCTAAAGGTGTGATGACTGACCGTGCTGCCCGTAAAGCAAGCATGGGCGGTGAGATCATCTGCTACGTCGCTTAATAGGAGGTAGGAAATGTCTCGTGTTGCTAAGGCACCCGTCACTATTCCTGCTGGCGTAGAGGTGACTCTGAACGGCCAGGAACTGTCCATCAAAGGTGGTAAAGGTTCCCTGGTTCGCTCTATTCACGCCGGTGTAGAAGTGACCAAAGAAGACAATGTACTGAAGTTCGCCCCGCGCGACGGCATCGCTGGTGCTGACGCTCAGGCCGGTACTGCCCGTGCATTGGTCAACAACATGGTAATCGGTGTTACCCAAGGCTTCGAGCGCAAGCTGCAGCTGGTTGGTGTAGGTTATAAAGCCTCCATCAAGGGCAATGCTGTTGCGCTGGCTCTGGGCTTCTCTCACCCGGTAGAGCATGCGCTGCCGGCTGGTGTGACCGCTGAGTGCCCGACTGCCACAGAAATCGTTCTGCGTGGTGTCGACAAGCAGCTGGTTGGCCAAGTCGCCGCCGATATCCGTGCTTACCGCGCTCCGGAGCCCTACAAGGGCAAGGGTGTACGCTATGCCAACGAGCAAGTGCGTACTAAAGAAGCTAAGAAGAAGTAAGGTAACACTATGGACAAGAAAGCAGCTCGTCTCCGTCGTGCTACTCGTGCTCGGAAAAAGATGCAGGAACTGGGAGCTACCCGTCTGGTTGTTCACCGTACCCCGCGTCATATCTATGCGCAGGTTATTGCAGCCAACGGTTCCGAAGTTCTGGCCTCTGCTTCCACAGTAGAGAAAGCCATCAGTGAAGCTCTGAAATACACCGGTAACGCAGATGCGGCTACCGCTGTAGGTAAAGCTATCGCTGAGCGTGCTATTGCCAAAGGCGTTCAGAACGTATCTTTCGATCGTTCCGGTTTCAAGTATCACGGTCGCATCGCTGCCCTGGCAGCTGCCGCACGTGACGCTGGTCTTCAGTTCTAAGCTAGGAGTCGAAGATGGCTAAAGTCGAATCTCAAGCCGGCGAACTGCAAGAAAAGCTCATTGCAGTAAACCGTGTTTCGAAAACTGTTAAAGGTGGTCGTATCATGTCCTTCACCGCGTTGACCGTGGTGGGTGATGGTAACGGCCGTGTAGGTTACGGTTACGGTAAAGCCCGTGAAGTTCCGGCTGCTATTCAAAAAGCAATGGAACAGGCCAAGCGTAACCTGAACAAGGTTGAACTGAACAACGGCACCCTGCACCACCCGGTGAAAGGTGTTCACTCCGGTTCCACTGTGTTCATGAAGCCGGCCTCTCAAGGTACTGGTATCATCGCAGGCGGCGCCATGCGTGCCGTTCTGGAAGTTGCTGGTATCCACAACGTGCTGGCTAAGACCTACGGTTCCACCAACCCAATCAACGTTGTTCGCGCAACTGTAGACGCTCTGGTTCACGGTCAGTCACCGGAACAGATCGCTGCCAAGCGTGGTCTGCGCGTTGAAGAAATTCTGGGGTAATGCGACATGGCTAACACTGTAAAAGTAACTCAAACTCGCAGCTCTATCGGCCGTCTGCCAAAGCACAAGGCGACTCTGCGTGGTCTGGGTCTGCGTCGCATTGGTCACACCGTTGAGCTGGAAGATACTCCTTGCGTACGTGGTATGATCAACCAGGTTTATTACATGGTTAAGGTGGAGGGCTAAGCATGCGTCTGAATACTCTGTCTCCGGCCGCTGGTTCCAAGCGCGTTAAGCACCGTCCGGGCCGTGGTATCGGTTCTGGTCTGGGCAAGACCGGTGGTCGTGGTGTTAAAGGTCAAACCTCTCGTTCCGGTGGCGGTAAAGTCCGCAACGGTTTCGAAGGCGGCCAGATGCCTTTGAAAATCCGTCTGCCGAAGTTCGGTTTCTTCTCTCGCAAATCTTTGGTATCTGCCGAAGTGCGCCTGAACGAAATCGCCCTGGTAGAAGGTGATGTAGTCGACGTGAGCACTCTGAAGCAAGCCGGCGTTCTGACCAAGAACATCGTGTTCGCTAAAGTTGTTCTGTCTGGCAACATTGACCGTGCTGTGACCGTTCGTGGTCTGTCCGTCACCAAAGGTGCACGTGCAGCCATCGAGGCCGCTGGCGGTAAAATCGAGGAATAATCAGTACAATGGCTAAGAAACCAGGATTGGATGTTAAAGCACAGGGTGGTCTGAGTGAACTAAAGAGCCGTCTGCTCTTCGTTCTCGGGGCGATTATCGTTTTCCGTGCAGGCTCTTATGTGCCGATTCCTGGTATTGACGCCGCCGTACTGGCCGAGTTGTTCCAGCAACAGAAGGGCACCATCATTGAGATGTTCAACATGTTCAGTGGTGGTGCACTATCGCGTGCTTCTATTCTTGCGTTGGGGATCATGCCGTACATTTCGGCGTCGATCATTATCCAGCTGCTGACAGTGGTTCATCCTGCTCTTGCTGAACTCAAGAAAGAGGGTGAATCCGGCCGTCGCAAGATTAGCCAATATACCCGTTGGGGCACGCTGGTTTTGGGAACTTTCCAGGCCATTGGTATTGCAACCGGTCTGCCGAATATGATGCAAGGACTCGTGACTCATCCGGGTTTGGGCTTCTATTTCACAGCGGTTGTGAGTCTGGTCACCGGTACCATGTTCTTGATGTGGTTGGGTGAGCAGATTACCGAGCGTGGGATTGGTAATGGTATCTCGTTGATTATTTTCACAGGTATCGTTGCTGGTCTGCCGCATGCCATTGGCGCTACGGCCGAACAGGCACGTCAAGGGGAATTGCACATCCTGCTGTTGTTGTTGCTGGGCTTGATTGTTTTCGCAGTGACTTACTTTGTGGTGTTCGTGGAGCGTGGTCAGCGTCGTATCGTCGTTAACTATGCCAAGCGTCAACAAGGCCGCCAGGTATTTGCTGCGCAAAGCACACACCTGCCGTTGAAAGTGAATATGGCTGGTGTGATTCCTGCGATTTTCGCATCCAGTATCATCCTCTTCCCGGGGACCATTACCTCCTGGTTTGGTCAGGGTGAGGGTAAAGTCGCTGATATCCTGCAACAGGTCTCTATGGTCCTGCAGCCGGGTCAGCCGCTTTACGAGATGCTGTATGCAGCAGCCATTATCTTTTTCTGTTTCTTCTATACCGCGCTGGTGTTCAACCCCCGCGAGACAGCAGATAACCTGAAGAAGAGTGGAGCCTTTATCCCGGGGATCCGCCCGGGCGAGCAGACAGCACGTTATATCGATAAGGTTATGACTCGCCTGACATTGGCAGGTGCGCTCTATATAACCTTTATCTGTCTGGTACCCCAGTTCCTGATGACTGCCTGGAACGTACAGTTCTACTTCGGTGGCACTTCGCTGCTGATTATTGTGGTGGTTATCATGGACTTCATGGCTCAGGTACAAACCCATATGATGTCTCATCAATATGGTGACGTCCTGAGGAAGGCCAACCTGAAGGGCTACGGCCGCTAAAGGTCGGCGTAGTTACGGAGTTAAGCAATGAAAGTTCGTGCTTCCGTTAAGGCAATCTGCCGTAACTGCAAAATCATCAAGCGTCACGGTGTGGTGCGTGTGATTTGCAGCGAGCCAAAGCATAAACAGCGCCAAGGCTAATTTTTTACGGTTAGTACTTGCAACAAATAGTTGTGCTGGCTACTATAGCCAGCCAACTTTTGTTGTGTATTGGTTGACCGCCACGTATCCGCTCACGGGCTTTGTGGTGGTCGTAATCTACTATATGTAGGAGTGAATAGTGGCCCGTATCGCTGGCATTAACATTCCTGACCATAAGCATGCAGTCATCGCTTTGACTGCTATTTATGGCGTCGGTCGTACCCGCTCCAAGGCCATCTGTGCCGCAGCCGGTATCGCTGAGAATGTGAAAATTAAAGACCTGGACGAAGCTCAGATCGAGAGTCTGCGTGAACAAGTAGGTAAATTCACCGTTGAAGGTGACCTGCGTCGTCAGATTTCCATGAACATCAAGCGTTTGATGGATCTGGGTTGCTACCGTGGTTTGCGTCACCGTCGTAGCCTGCCTGTTCGTGGTCAACGTACCAAGACCAACGCTCGTACCCGTAAGGGTCCGCGCAAGGCTATCAAGAAGTAACGGGAAGGTAGAAAATGGCTAAAACTCCGACTCGTGCTCGCAAGCGCGTTAAAAAGCAAGTGAGCGACGGTATTGCGCACGTTCATGCATCTTTCAACAACACAATCGTGACCATTACTGACCGTCAGGGCAACGCTCTGTCTTGGGCTACTTCTGGTGGTTCCGGTTTCCGTGGTTCTCGTAAGTCCACCCCGTTCGCTGCTCAGGTAGCTGCTGAACGCGCTGGTGAGATGGCCAAAGAATATGGCGTCAAGAACCTGGAAGTCATGGTCAAAGGTCCGGGTCCCGGTCGTGAGTCTTCCATCCGCGCCCTGAACGCGGCTGGTTTCCGCATCACTAACATTACTGATGTGACTCCGATCCCGCACAACGGTTGTCGTCCTCCCAAGAAGCGCCGCGTGTAACGCTGGTAGCTACTTGGTCTAGGATTGTTGGAGAAAGAAGATGGCAAGATATATCGGTCCTAAGCTTAAGCTTAGCCGTCGTGAGGGCACAGACCTCTTCCTGAAGTCTGGTGTTCGCGCGATTGATTCTAAGTGCAAGATTGACACCGCTCCTGGTCAGCACGGCGCTCGTAAGCCCCGCCTGTCCGACTACGGTGTACAACTGCGCGAGAAACAAAAAGTTCGTCGTATTTACGGCGTATTGGAAAAACAGTTCCGCAACTACTACCGCGACGCTGCCCGTCAAAAGGGTAACACCGGTGAAAACCTGTTGCAGCTGCTGGAAGGTCGTCTGGACAACGTCGTATACCGCATGGGCTTCGGTGCTACCCGCGCTGAATCTCGTCAGCTGGTGAGCCATAAGGCCATCATGGTAAACGGCCGCGTTGTGAACATTCCTTCTTTCCAGGTTTCCCCTGAGGACGTGATCTGCGTTCGTGAGAAGGCTAAGAAGCAAGCGCGTATCAAAGCTGCCCTTGAGGTTGCTGGTCAGCGCGAGAAGCCGACTTGGGTAGAGGTTGATGCCGCTAAAATGGAAGGTGCCTTCAAGCGCCTGCCGGAGCGTTCCGACCTGTCTGCCGACATTAACGAACAGCTGATCGTCGAGCTTTACTCCAAGTAAAGCTAGCTTCTAAAGAGAGGACACAATGCTGGGTTCTGTAACAGATTTTCTTAAACCGCGGCTAGTTGACATCGAGCAAGTTAGCCCGACTCATGCGAAAGTGACTCTTGAGCCACTTGAGCGTGGCTTTGGTCACACGCTGGGTAACGCCCTGCGTCGTATTTTGCTGTCTTCTATGCCCGGTTGTGCAGTTACTGAAGTCGAAATTGACGGTGTACTGCATGAGTACAGCAGCAAAGAAGGTGTACAGGAAGACATTCTTGAAATCCTGCTCAACCTGAAAGGTATCGCTGTGAAGCTGGAAGGCAAGGACGAGGTAACTCTGTCCCTGACCAAGTCTGGAACAGGCCCCGTTACCGCAGGTGATATCACTCACGGTGATGAAGTCGAGATCGTAAACCCGGAGCACGTAATCTGCCACCTGACTGGTGCCAATGCTGAAATCAGCATGCGCCTGAAAGTTCAGCGCGGTCGTGGTTATGTGCCTGCTTCTGCTCGTGTTCACAACGATGATGAAGAGCGTCCTATTGGTCGCCTGCTGCTGGACTCTGCATTCAGCCCCATCGTTCGTATTGCCTACAATGTTGAGGCAGCACGTGTGGAACAGCGTACCGACTTGGACAAGCTGGTTATCGACATGGAGACCAATGGTACTCTGGATCCTGAAGAAGCCATCCGTCGTTCTGCCACTATCTTGGCTGAGCAACTGGAAGCCTTCGTGGATCTGCGCGATGTCAGCGTGCCCGAGAAGAAAGAAGAGAAACCCGAGTTTGATCCGATTCTGCTGCGTCCTGTCGATGATTTGGAGCTGACAGTTCGTTCTGCGAACTGTCTGAAGGCAGAAGCTATCCACTATATTGGTGATCTGGTACAGCGTACCGAAGTTGAGTTGCTTAAAACTCCTAACCTCGGTAAGAAGTCCCTGACTGAGATCAAGGACGTGTTGGCCTCCCGTGGTCTGTCTCTTGGCATGCGCCTTGAGAACTGGCCGCCCGCCAGCATCGCTGACGAGTAATCCAGATTACGGGTTTCACAGATTTAGTTAGAAGGATAAGGTCATGCGCCATCGTTTGAGTGGTCGTCAACTGAACCGGAACAGCAGCCATCGTCAGGCTATGTTCCGCAACATGGCCAGCTCCCTGGTTCGTCATGAGATCATCAAGACGACTCTGCCTAAGGCAAAAGAGCTGCGTCGTGTAGTTGAACCGCTGATCACCCTTGCCAAGACTGATAGCGTTGCTAATCGTCGTCTGGCATTTGCCCGCACTCGCGATAACGCGATCGTGGCTAAGCTGTTCAATGAACTGGGCCCGCGCTACCTGGAGCGCGCCGGCGGTTATACTCGCATTCTGAAATGCGGTTTCCGTGCTGGCGACAACGCCCCTATGGCTTATATTGAGCTGGTAGACCGCCCGGCCGCTGCTGAAGCAGCTGCTGAGTGATAAAGAAAAAGCCGGGCTTGTCCCGGCTTTTCTTTTAAGAGATTTTGATACTGCCTCAACTGCCTCAACTGCCTCAACTGCCTCAACTGCCTCAACTGCCTCAACTGCCTCAACTGCCTCAACTGC